>JAKSCP010000398.1 GCA_022360535.1 Pseudomonadales bacterium
AGATGACTCAGATGGTCGAGAGAACGGGTCGCTCTGTTTCCTAACTGGTGACAGAGCTGGCAACCTTGCTTGGTCATATCCAGCCACCGATCCTGGCTGAACATCGCTTCACCTATGCCATTACCATCGCGGCCTGTACCGGGGAACTCCTCTTCGGCCGGTACACGCAGCAGCGAGTACCAGTAATTGGCAGGATAGACTTGCGCTGCCAATAAGGGATCTTCAGCAATAAATGTCCTGAGCGTGACATTGTCGGTTCCTACCCGCAGCTGTTGTGGTTCGGAATCCACCAAGCCATATCCTCGCACCCAGACCTTGAACAGCGCGTCGGGCAACTCAGGTAACAGGAATCGACCGTCGTCATCAGTAACCACGATTTTTACGAAATGGGTTGCCAGATCATCGGTTTCCGCGATCACCCAGACTCCTGCTTCCGGGCCATGTCCGCTGACCACCCGACCCTCAATCACACCGGAATTTGCTACCTGCTGGGCGCTTGCAGGGATGGACCCTAGCAGCGCTAGCAAACCGAGCGCAGCTGCGCGACACAAAATGCTTACCGGAGAATACTTCGAAATGTCAGGCATAAATCTAACCCTTTGTTTTAATTCATTTTTATGCAGCTAGACCTGGGGTTTGCAGCGGCCTTGGCAGGCCTGGACAAACCACCCGAATAGTTGCAAGAAGGACACGAAAAATCAATCTCGTCAGTCACTTAGACCCGCTCCAGGAGCACCACCCAGATTCAGCCTGTGTCTGGTTCTACAGCAGAGTAACCAAACACGGCAGGGTAAACTTCCACGTTTCGAAATAGAGAATAAAAAGTCCGTTTTTCAGAGCGTGCGGCGCACTTGCCGCAGATTCCGAGGCGACTAGCGAAGATCGAATTGGCTAGTTTTCAGCCATTGGAGTTGTGGATCGCGCGGTACTTCTTCGGCGTGATCGCGTGTTTCGCTTTAAACGCCTTATAGAAAGAAGAAAGAGAGGTGTACCCCACATCGAAGCCAACATTGGAGATCGGCTCATCAGTTTCCGCCAACAGGCGCGAGGTCTCGTCTATGCGATAGTGATTGAGGAAATCACTGAAATTCCGATAGCCCATATGGTTGTTGATAGCGCGACGCACCAGATACTCCTGACTTGCCACGTGCTCCGCCAGACCAGCCACTGTGAGATTGGATTGATGGTAGAGTTTTTCATCCTCCATCGCACTTTTGATACTGGCCATCAATTCCTGATCCAGTTCATTGGGTGCCTGAGCGCTGGAGCTTACCGCCTGTTTGGTTTTACTTTTTTCAGTAGAAAGATTCGATACTCGAAATTTCCATAGAATCAAGGCCACTGTCACGAAATACGCATAAATAGAGTACGCAACTTCCGGTAAGGGTGGACCCCTAAAGAGCGACTCGCCCGCCAGGGTTGTCAACACCCAAACTCCTCGGTTGCCAGCCATCAGAATCAGCAACACCGCTACACACAGAACAAAAATGACCCGCTCTTTTCTGCGTTCCAATACCAGGTCACTGCGATAGCCTTTAATCGCTATATAAATGGAGGCCAGGGAAAATCCGAACAGCACGGCTTGTGAATATCCCCAGGTGACAAAGTTAAACAAGGTGCCAAACTCAATTCCATAATTCGCGTAGTAGCTACCTACAGATCGTGCCACTAGAGCAGTGATAGCAAGAGCCCAAACGCTGCTGTGGACCTGGCTTAACTCACTGTCATCGTCGAAGAGTTTTAGAGCAATCAGCCAGGTGAGTAGTACAGACAAATTGCCAATCCGGTTAAATGCCATCGTCAGATAGATGGCGAAAGTACTGGAGCTGGGCCGTACTACTGTATTTAAGCCCTCGCCCAATAGACCGGCAATCAGGCTCAAGGCCAGGCAGCCGGCTAACACGCCTAATACCGAATGGCGGTGGTAAATCCCTATATAGAGCCCCAATAGCAGCAGATGGGACACGGCGAGGGCAAGAAAGACGACGGTGAGAGCAGGCATAGGGCTAATTCACACTGACACACTGAATAGTCGCCGACAGAGCAGGCGGTCATTCAGGAGTTTAGAAAAATTCGCGTTTGCCCGCCACACCTTCGGACAAGTGGAACCAGCACTAGCTTGAGAAGAGCCTGTCCCGACAATCCGGGCACACACCGTGAGTAAGCTTGAGACCCGCCTCTTTTCGTTGCAGATAGTCTTCTATTTCAGTCCAGTTACCATTTTCATCTCGGGTTTTCTTGCAGCTGGAGCAGATCGGTAGAAAGGACTCCAGGGCCATGACGCGGTTTTCCAGTTCGAATACTCGTCGGAAACTCTGGTTCTTTCTATGCAGGATGGAAATTCCTAAAAATACTGCCAGCATATTCATTGCGAGACTTGGCAGATAAGCTGTGCGTTCGGCGTACAACAGAACAACCATACTCCAGCAAGCCATAGTCATTAGATAAAGACTAAATGCCGCATGGAGGTTACAGCCAGGGCAACTCCCAGCAGAGCTATTGCCAAAAACAGCAAACCGCTTTCAGTAATAGTGAGTATTTCCAGGAGTGGATAGAACAACACTGGCAATGCACAAACCGCTGAAGTCGTGTTGGCCCACTCTGGCTTGATGAATCGCAATTTGTGCAAAACCAGGGCAACCAGCAGCAGCAAAAAGGAAATGGTAAAAAATCCATACCAACCCGTCGGCATTTCTCCAGTAATACGGATTAGATCACGTACACCTGTCAGCGCTACGATTCCAAAAATACTTCCGATAAGAAAAGGTAGGAGATCGAATTGGTTCTTCGCGAGCTGCTTGTGCCAATCTTCCTGGATCATTATTTTTAGTGCTGATTCGCTACTCAATTAGAGGTAGGGACAGAATTTGCTTTCTTTCTATGCATTGAGACATAGATTATCAGTGATATACACCCCTATCGCGCAGCCTGCGTTGATTTGTCGCACCGAAACTTAGGATTTCGTCAAATGCGTGGTCTATTCACTCAGTTTCAGTCATGGTATTCACGGGAAGCGGACATTAGACTTGATACTGTAATCTCTCTATAGTGCGCTCGTAGCCTCACAAAGTTTAAAAAATAGACGCTCAATGCATCGGATAACACCATTATTAGCAACCAGTTTGCTGTTCTTTTCTTCGCTAACTGTCGGCCAAACACTCTTCTCCGAACGTCTTCCCAGTTCCATCCTGAACGTCAGCCCGCCCTCGACCCGGGTTGCTGGTGAACCAGGGGATATGTTCTACACCGAAAGAAGTTGCTCATCGGCGCCTTTAGCTGATGCCCGCAGCAGAATTGTCCACACCGCCACCCAGGAGTGGGCCTATTTCGGTTTTAGCGTGCTGGATCTGGTACCCACCCGAGATTCCAATCCCAACTATGTACGGCAGCCCTGGCGTCGCACCTTGATTGCTCCGGATGAAGCCCTGCGAGTCGCGACCTCCATTGCCGGCTATTGGTCTTCGACGCCAAACAGCACCTGGATACTGGAACGTCAAAATCAATCATGGGACAGCCGGGGGCCAGGTTCCCGCTGGCGCAATCCCTGGTCCGCCGCATTCATCTCTTGGGTGATGTGCGAAAGCGGGTTGGGACAACCTGAAGTTTTTCAGCGCGCCATCGCCCATCACAGTTATATCGATCAGGCCATAGAAGCGGCAGATTCCCAGGATTCAACAGCGGCCTACCGCGCCTTAAACCCTGGTGAACAAGCAATCTTACCCGGTGACATGTTATGCCGTGGCTCACGCCCGGCCTATCGCTCCATCGAGGCAAGACGGGAACAGATGGGAATGGGAGCACGCAGTCATTGCGATATCGTCGTGAAACTGGATCCTGACAACGGCCGCATCATGCTGATTGGTGGCAACGTACGCAGTTGGGTACGATTGAAACTCTTACCTGCAGAGATTAATGAGCATGGTCATCTTGCCCCCGTGCCCTACAATGGCAGAACCATCTTTGCCCATCTTCAACTGCAGGCTGAAGCAGTCTCGAACGATGTGTTAGAGCAGAGCCCTACTCTACAGTCATTGAGTTGCGAGAGTTCAACCTCGTCACTACGACCGATACAAGAAACTCTTTTTAGCGATTGCTCCTGAACTTTGAATCGATTTCTTTGGTCAACAAGCCAGAGACTCGCCTGACCTCCTCTCCGAAAATGTTATGGCTAAGCTTTACTTCTATTACTCCTCGATGAATGCGGGAAAATCCACGTCGTTGTTGCAGTCCAGCTACAACTACAAAGAAAGAGGCATGAACACACTAATTCTGGCACCGGAATTAGATGACCGTTATGGAGTAGGAAAAGTCACGTCGCGCATCGGATTGGAATCTGATGCAATCAGCTTCAAAGCGGCTGACGACCTATTCAAGGTTGTATCTGAACAGAACGAACAACAAGCTTTGCATTGTGTATTGATCGACGAAGCACAATTTCTGAGCAAACAACAGGTATACCAACTTGGCGAAGTGACCGACGAACTGAACATTCCCGTACTTGCTTATGGACTACGTACAGACTTTAGAGGCGAACCGTTCGAAGGCAGCAAATACCTGTTGGCCTGGTCTGATAATCTCAAAGAATTGAAGGCCATCTGCCACTGTGGAGCCAAGGCAACAATGGTAGTCAGAATGGGCGATGATGGCACTCCCATAAAGGAAGGCTCGCAAGTGGAAATCGGTGGCAACGACCGCTACGTTTCCATGTGTCGCCGTCATTTTCGCGAGCTTGTTGGCTAGTCTGCGGTCCGGAATCGAGCATTCGCTCTTTATCTATTTCTTCTCTGTAGGAATTTTCCTGCGACGGTTCATCGCGTTGCTACTGTGTATGGCGATGCCATAAAAATTGCGAACCACTTCGCACAAATCGTCGATTTCCTCATTCAATGCGACCTAATTCGAATCGTTATTGTGATCTGCGTAACTCATTGTAGTGTCCAAATCACTATTCTAGAGTCATGTCGATTAGCTGACTGGTAATGTAGTAATGAAACTGGACACCGAATTTAGTCGCGATATACAGGACTCGAAAGAGATTGCTGAATTTATGCAAATGGCATTTCTGCAGAAGTGGCAATTTAGCTGCATGCAGATGGTGCGTAACCATCTCTGCTCTGAAGAAGTTGCCATACTGGACGTCAATGTGTTCGATGAGAATTTCATTGTGGACAGTGAGGTCCTTACAGTAGCGACTCAGGAAGCCAGGTCTGTGACTTTCAGGGCGCAAAGCGGAGGTTTATCTTTAATCTTCAAGACGCGCCCTCTCAAACTCAATCTGGATCCTTCGGTGTGTGAATGCAAATTTGAACTTCCAGAATGCCTGCGATTTTCCCAGCTAAGAAAGGCAGTAAGAATTAACTTTCGGAATCAACCTGAAATCCGGGCCAATCTCTTTGCCGGAAGCGGCGAAAAATTCGACGGCCAACTGATGGATCTCTCCACTGCAGGCGCAAAAATTCAATTGCTCGGAGATCTTACCAATCAGCTCGAACCCAGTCAGATTATTGAAGACTGTCAGTTTTTACTGCCGAGTAATGAACTGTTGGATTTGCGAGCACAGATTCGAGGCGTGGCTTACGACACAGATAGAGGAATAAGCATCGTTCGCTGTGAATTTATCGATTTGAATCGCGAGATCTTCGAACAGCTCGAGGGTCTACTTGAGAATGCATGCGCTATTCCATTCGAACCGGAACTTCGCGTTGCCAGCTAGAGTCGCTGACAGCTACTGGAACTCGTAGCGCAGTTCGATGCCGTATCTGCGCGCCTCTCCCCACAGCACCGCTCGATCTGCATGCGGTAAGTTATCGAGAGCAAAGTTCACGTAGTCTTCTTCCAACGCATTCTTTACCCAGGCAGAGAGACTGAATCGTTCAGTCATAAAAGGAATATCAACCAGAGACACTCTGGCATTAAGCAGCTCAAACGCCCCCCGATCCATATTAGGGTTCTGTCCATCACGATCGTCGACATAGTTGTAGTTCAAGTTTAGAACAGGTTGACCGATCGCTGTAGGTGCTAGCTGATAGTCAAAATTCAGAGTAAGCGTGTTTTGTGGCGCATTGGGAAAGGTGAATGAACGCGCAAGCCCTGTGAAAGGATTGATCACGTCGTCAATATCGGAATCCAAATAAGCGTAATCCAGACGGCCGAGCAAGCCAGGTGCAAGATACCCCATTATCTCAAGCTCTACGCCACTGACAGTTGCCGATCCACTGTTTAGAACCCGGGTATCGCTCAGGCTGTTTGGCAAAAGAAAATTGAGCTGAAGATCGTCAAACTCTGAATAAAAGAACGCGCTGTTGAGGCGTAAGCGCCGATCCGCAAGCTCACCTTTGAACCCCAGCTCAAAGGTTCGATTGTGCTCATCGTCGAATCCTCGAGCAAAAAAATCCGGGTCTGGATCGCGGGTATTAAAGCCACCACTTTTATAGGCTTCTACAAATTTAACGTAGGAAACCAGTGAATCAGACCAATCAAATTCAGCCATGGCGGTAAACGAATTGTCGTTGAAATCGCGACTGGCCGACGCGCTGAAATCGATGGGTTCCAGCGGCCCAATATAAGTCTCGCCAGTATCGATGTAGCTGTTTTGCATGAACAACCTGTCGACACTGCGGTCGTCCCAGGAAGTGCGCCAACCCAGTGAGAGATGAAGGCGCGAGTCCAACAGGCCGGGCGTCCAGGTGGCCTGCCCATATATAGCGAGCGCTTCATTCTCAATCAGGTTCTGCTCACCACGGAAATTAACGACATCTACGGCATCGTTTGCAGCCAACAGCGGAAAAGTGAAGATATGGTGCATGGGTAAATCGGATTCGGCCGCATCCTCTTCAAAGTAGTAGAGCCCAAACACGTATTGGAGATCTTCATTCCACTCACCCAGAATCTGCAGTTCCTGAGAAAACTGTTGATGATCCAATGGGGTTCGTTTCGCTTCAAAGCGGAGAGGGTTCGGTCCGTTGGCGCCCAAGGTAACGCTATTCACGTCGAGGCGATATTCACTGGATGACCCGCCGGCAAAATCCAGATAGTTTTCGTCCTCCATATCCCGCCAGGCACTGATCGATTTGAAAGTGAAACTGGGCAGCACCCACTCCAACGTCAAGGCATGGCCTTCAATCGAGGTATCAGATGGCAACAGTGGCACCGAGGTAGACATCTGCTCCAGACGATCATCACTGAATGGAACAAACCGAATAGCACTCAACGTGGCCTCATCCTGAGCGGTACCAGATTCCGTGCCGGGTATGACAGCTTGTGGTGAATAGTTATGGCTTTCGATTCTGGATTTATCAAAGCTGTAATCCAGAGTCAGGTTTTCTGCCACCCGCCAACGCCAATCGAACCGATAGGCTTCGGCATCCCGGTCACCAAAATCACGACCGGGCCCTTCATTGCTCACAAACCCATCGATACTGTCCGTTAACAATGAAAACTTGACCGCATGTCGTTCACCGAGCGGCACATTGAGAATCGACTTGATAAACCGCTGGTCCCGATTGCCCACTCCAAGCATTTGTTCAAAGCGCAGGGACTCGGTAGAAGGCTTGCGTGAAACCAGGTTCAGGGCACCCCCGGTTGTGTTGCGCCCGTACAGGGTACCTTGTGGACCGCGCAGCACCTCGATGCGTTCCAGATCTGCAATCTCTGTCGCCAACCCTGTGGAACGCGCGATGTAAACACCATCCAAGTACACACCTACCGCCGGATCCTGGGTAATCTGCACATCGGTAACGCCTACACCACGAATGAAGAGTCGCAAGGTTTTGTTGTTTGCGGGAAACTGATCGGCGAAAAAGTTTGGTACCTGCGCAATGATGTCATCGATACCGTTAATGCCCAGGGTTTGCAGGTTTTCGCGATTAAGAGAAACCAGGGAGATTGGCGTGCTCTGTGCCACTTCCTCACGCCGCTGAGCCGTGACTACAACTTCCTCCAGTCGACTGGCTTGTTCTGCTGCCTGTACCCCTGACACGTGAAGAGAAATCACAAAAACTGCTACCAAGAAAAAATTAACTCTACTCATAGATCAAAAAAATCGTCCAAATTTGAAGTCGGCACATTGCCATCGTATATCAAAAACTCACGCCGCTGTATAAAGGCATCTCTTGTAAACAGGTAACGATCCAGCGCACTCTCATCTCTTACTTCCGTCTGTACCAATACTTCAGCGCGACGATTCACCAAATACAGGGCTGACAGGGGCACCATGACGGTAACCGGTGTATAGAATAGGGGATTAAGTAGGCCACTCATTAATAGATCCGGTGTATAGCGTTCGGTATAGGGTCCAAACAGGGGAAGGTACAGGTAGGAGCCGGAGTCAACTCCCCACACAGCCAGGGTTTGCCCAAAATCTTCTTCGTGTATGGGAATCTGCAGTGCGGTGGCCACATCGAAAATACCCCCTACTCCCAGCGTTGTATTCACTACGAGTCGCCCTACGTCTGAGACACCTTCTATAAACTTCCCTTGCAGGAAGTTGTTAAGCATCGTGTTGGGGTAGAACAGATTGCCAAAAAAATTACTGACCCCTAATCGAACTCCTCGGGGTAAATCCTCAACATAAGACTCTGCGGCTGGAATCATTAGACTGGCATCCAGTGAATCACTGGATTCAAATCGCTCTCGATTACGAGCTTCAAAAGGGTCATCAACTATGGTTTGACCAACTGTGCTATACCCATTGCACAGCAGCAATACAATAAGAGACGTAACTAGCCTGAGTCTGTTACAAATCTCAGCAATAACACAAAGAGAATAGGAACCTGAATTAAAAATAACGTAATTCACTCAGGCTATTGAGAGCCATTTAGTGCCTGAGTCTGTGCGGTGAGTTCAGCTAACAATTGATCGAATCCTCCTGCGTTCATAATGGCTGTGTACTCTGTGCGCTTAACAGCCAGATCGTTTACTCCATCTGCAATCGCGGCGATTATCTTCCAACTGGAATCGTCAGGCTGCAGAATGTAATCGAGTTTCACAGTGGTCATGGTTGGACTTGTGATTTCAGTTCTTACCATTACCCTCCCCGCACTCATACTTTCAAAACCAAGGGTCTGAAACTGTTGTTGCGAGTAGTTATCAAAGCGACTGGCGTAGGTCGCACTGCTTAGATCGATAAACTGCTCAATGAAGGATTGCTGTTGCTGCTGAGAAAGATCGCGCCAATGACGGTTGAGGACGACGTTGCCAATAGTCTCCATATCGAATTTTTGCGACACCATTGTTTTCAGCCTCGCCTTTCGGTCTTGAAAACCAAGAGCAT
This sequence comes from Pseudomonadales bacterium, assembly GCA_022360535.1. Lineage (GTDB taxonomy): Bacteria > Pseudomonadota > Gammaproteobacteria > Pseudomonadales > Pseudohongiellaceae > UBA9145. The sequence goes on from JAKSCP010000398.1 coordinate 9,272, forward strand.
CGCCTGCCTGCATCACTTCCAGCAATAAGCCGTGAAACTCATCGACAGAAGCCACCGCCTGTTCATCTGCCTTGACACTGCCGCCCAGTAACGCAACCGATACAACCAGCAGCCGAGAAATCTGTTGACGAATCATTTTCAAATCAGTGGTATCCGGTCTGAGTTTCCATTGCATCTGCAAAATTCTACCCACGAAAGGCTACCATGAGGCCTATAAAGATCAATTATTGCGGCGATAACAGGCTGCAAACGCCATATCCAGTCTCGATCCCCTATAATGTCGGCTCTGAGCTACCAGCCCATAAGGTTACTCTAAGCTAATCCGGCACTCTCCAGCGACAAAACGATTTACATGTCCCCCCAAGATTCAACTCACGATACACCACTAGGCCGCCTGCTATTACTGATGACGCAGCGGGTCCAGGCACAGGCATGGCTTGTGGCACCTGGCTTCATTCTCGCTTCCTGCCTGGCGGCGTATCTTGCGATCACAAATCTGGGTGTAAACACGGCTACCAACGAGATGTTCTCGAGGAACCTCGACTGGTTTCAGCAGTTCGTGGAATTTCGAGACGAATTCCCTATTCTCGATCGCAATGTCATCGTGGCAATTGAAGGAGATCTGCCGGAGGCTGTGGACCGGGCACAACTTGCCCTGACAGAGAGACTGCAAAGCAACCCTGATCTGTTTGGCCAGATCCTCGCCCTTGAGACCAGCGATTTCTTTCTGCAAAACGGTTTGCTTTTCCTGTCTCTGGAGGAGTTGGAACAGCTAGGCGAACGCCTGGCGGCCCTGCAGCCTATAACCGGCCGGCTCAACCAACAACCCAATCTCGCAGGCTTTCTGTCCCTGCTTGAAGACAGCATCGAAAACGACAGTACTCAGAGCGAAGACTTTGACCGGGCATTGTCTGAGGTGACAGCGGTGTTCCAACAAAGTACGAACGGCGAAGTGGGCGCAATATCCTGGCAGAACCTGTTTAGCAACAACCAGGACTCGGATGGCTCTCCCTTTCGCAGACTGATCATCGTCGTACCTCAGCTGGACTTTGAAGGCGCCGAACCCAGACGCCGACTGTTAAATGGCATTCGGGAAGAAGCTGCAGCACTTGGCTATGATGAAGACAGCGAAATCAGCGTCAGACTTACCGGCGGGCTGGCACTGGAGCAAGAAGAGTTAGCCAGTGTAAGTGAAGGCATCATTCAGGGCGCCATTGCTACCCTGATGTTGGTTATTGTCATTCTTCTGGTGACATTTCGTTCGGCCAAATTATTCTTTGCCAGTTTGATCACCCTGCTTTGTGGTTTAAGTATTACCGCTGCATTCACGGCCATAAGTATTGGCTATATCAATCTTATTAGCGTCGCCTTCGTGGTCCTTTATATTGGCCTGGGAATCGATTTCGCTATTCACTACTGTTTACGTTATCGAGAACTTATGGCTGCGGGCCACTCCCACGCCAACGCCCTGCCAGAAGCATCGAGAGATACAGGTGCTGCCCTGGTGCTCTGCGCCATAACCAGCTCTGTGGGATTTCTGGCATTTGTACCCACCAGTTTTTCCGGCGTAGCACAACTGGGGCTAATTGCTGGCTTTGGCATGTTTGCCAGCCTGTTTTCGACCCTACTATTATTGCCTGCCCTGATTATGCTGTTTGGCCCGCCCGGCAATGCACTGGTACAACACACACCGCCTCTGTTTAGAGTTGTCGGACATTTTGTGGAACACCATGTAATTAGTGTTAGAGTCGCGATTGCTATGTTGGCAATCGCTGTCCTGTGGCAAGCGAATAACGCGGAATTCGATAGCAATCCGGTAAATCTGCGAGACCCTTCATCCGAATCAGTGGTCGCCTATCGCGATCTGTTGAATGATTCACAAACCACGCCACTCACCCTCAGCACCTTGCTAAGCCCAGGACAACTGGACACCACTGCCGCAGAATTGATCGCAGTCCCGGCTGTCGGCGAACTACGCTCCATCCGCGATATCGTTCCACCGCAGCAGCAGGAGAAGATCGCGGTGTTAGATGATTTCGTTTTGTTTCTGGGAATGCCGCAAATGATTACCCTCGATGAAACGGATACAGAGCGCGATCTGGCCGCGCTGCAGGAGATCGTGCCATTGTTATTGGGTTCTGAGAATCCCAATGCCACAGAACTAGGGCGCGCTATAGAACTTTGGATGCAAGCACCCAACGCCGACGACCAATCGGTTCTTCTGCAACAAGTCAGTTCAGCCATTTTGGATAACCTTGCCTTCAGTTGGAATAGAATCGTCAGGGGTTTTCAGCCGCAACAATTCACCGCAGGTGATTTGCCCCCTGACACGCAACAGCTTTGGATTGCCGAAGATGGTCGCCAGCGGCTCCTGATCATTGCCACAGAGCCTTTGCTGGAAATGGACGAAATCGGTGCTTTTGTCGAAGCCGTTTCCACCGTTGCACCAACAGCAACCGGTCAACCGGAAATTCAATACAATGCGGGCCGCACCGTGGTTGCTGCTTTTATCCAGGCGATTTCAACAGCAGTGATCGCCGTGCTGATCCTATTACTATTGTTATTGCGCAATGTGCGGCAGACCTTTGCTGTGATTATCCCTCTGCTCCTGGCAACCGCCAGCACCGCTGCCATTGCCGCACTGATCAATCAACCGTTTAATTTTGCCAATGTTATTGCCCTGCCATTGCTGATCGGTGTTGGCGTAGACAATGGCATCCATATGGTCAAGCGGCACCAGCACAGTAGTGGCAGTGATGGCACACTCATGACTTCTTCTACTGCCCGGGCGATTCTATTCAGCACCATTACAACCATCGGGAGTTTCGGCACGCTGGCGTTTTCCAATCACCCAGGCACCGCGAGCATGGGCGTCATCTTAGCCATCGGGATGACGGCATCATTGCTGGCAGCGCTGTTTGTAGTCCCTGCCATACTGCCCCGGAAATCCTAGGCACGCCGTGGTCCTACTCAGCTCTGTGGTAGACTTGCCGTCTTTACGCGCAGGATCAGGAAAAACCCTGACTCACTACCCTTTCAACTGTTACGAGTAAAGCAATGAGATATTTATTTAGTTTTGTAGTTCTCAGTCTATTCATGGCCTGCTCCGAGCCTGTACCGTCTTCCAGCGGCACGAACCCAGCCAGTCCTGGCCAAACTCCTGCAGTTGAAACCGCCAGCGTTCGCGACGATTCAAGCACTGACTCAGACTGGCCATTCGGTTATATGGCGGCGGTAGCAAATCCCTATGCAACTGAGGCGGCGGCTGAAATTCTTGCCCAGGGTGGTCACGCCGTGGATGCAGCGATTGCCGCTCATACCGTGCTTGGGTTGGTAGAGCCCGAAAGCTCAGGCTTGGGTGGCGGCGGCTTCATGGTGGTTTACCAGCAGGACGACAAGCAGGTTAAGTTCTATGATGGCAGAGAGACCGCTCCCGCCGGCGCCACCATCGACATGTTCATGCGCGACGGTAGCGAGCTTGGTTTCTTTGAAGCCAAAGAGAGCGGTCGTGCAGTGGGGGTACCAGGCGCTGTCGCCCTCTACAAACTCGCCCATGATGCCCATGGCAAATTGCCCTGGGCCGCTGTATTCCAACCCGCCATACGATTGGCTAACGAGGGTTTCGTAGTCACCGGGAAGATGGCCAATTTTCTATCGGGATTTCGCCAATACACTATGCTGGATGAATTCGAAGGAAGTGCTGAATACTTTTACCCAGGTGGGGAACCTTTGCAGGCCGGCGACTTTTTACGCAATCCTGAATACGCGGCCACTCTGACTCGGGTAGCAGAGGAAGGCGCGCAAGCGTTCTATTCTGGCGAGATTGCAGAAGCAATTGTTACTGCGGTACAAGCCGAACCGAATCCCGGCACACTCACCATGGAAGACATCGCTAACTATCAAGCAGTGGCTCGGGATGCGGTCTGCGGTGATTGGCGAGAATTACAGATTTGCAGCGCTACTCCCCCTTCCTCGGGCGCCATGCAAATCATGGTGGCGAACATCTATGATGGCTTAGTCACGGAAGATTCACCGCTAATGGAAAAAGTTCAGGCCTTCGTGGATGCACAGCGATTAGCCTATGCGGACAGAGACTATTACTTCGGCGATCCGGATCGGGTGGATGTACCTCTTGAGCAACTGCTGAATACAGATTATTTGAATTACCGTTCCGAAAATCCTATTCCTCCGGCTGATATGCCCACACACGGCGACCCTGCAGCCATACTTGGTAATGGCACAGCAGCTGTTTGGATGGAAGACAGCACCGCCGAGCCCGCCGGCACGACACACTACTCTATCGTGGATGACGATGGGAATGCGGTATCTGTCACTATGACAGTAGAGTCAATATTCGGATCCGCACGGTGGGCAGCAGGATTTGTCCTCAACAATCAATTAACAGACTTTGCCAGGGTATATGATCCCGATGAACCTGAAGCAGCGAATGCTGTCCGCCCCAGCGCCAGACCCCGTTCTTCCATGTCGCCAACTATCGTTTTAGACAGCAACGATGATCTGTACATGGTGACTGGCTCACCCGGTGGTAACTCCATTCCCGCCTATACTGCAAAAACGATTTTGGGAATAGTCGATTGGAATCTGTCTGTCGCCGAGGCGATTAGTTTTCCAAACATTATTGCCCGTGGACAGGCAGTGCACGTAGAAACCGGGATGCAACCAGGGGCGGAAGTAGCCAGCTATCTACAGGAAGCGGGTTATGTCGTAGAAGAGAGCCAGGGTGAAAATTCCGGATTACACGTCATACTGGTACACGAAGACCGACTTGAAGGCGGTGCCGACCCCCGACGTGAAGGTACGGTGCTGGCGCGCACACCACAGGACCAATAGCTGGAGTTACCGGTGGCGCAGTTGATTCTGTGTCCAGAGAGCCAGCAGTGTTGCTGTCAGCGGCAACAATCCTGCCACCTGGCTCCGCAATCTGTTCAGCATAGGTGAGTTTGGATCAAGATCGCTATTCAGGTTCAGATCGATGACCTGTAGTGCACAAAGTGCCAACCCAATGACAAATATTATGGTCACCTGGAGTGGAGTGATTACCTCATCTTTCAGCAAAGCATGAACCAGATAGATCATAGAACCAATGATTGCTGTAACGATGATCAGAGAATGAAACTCAGTCATCGCATTGGATAAGCGTAAAAACTCCTGGCCGCCATCGGTAATTGCAGTCAATGCAGTAACCAACACGATGCCGTAAATCATCAATCCTGACGACAACCAGGCCACCAGCCTGGTTTTCATTGAATACCAGGTAATCAGAACTGCCCAGAGCATCGCCCAGATGTAAATCAGGCAAAGAAACAAGATCGCTCTCAGCAAGGAATAGGCAAAGCCTCGATCTGTGACTGCTTGCAGCGCCTGGAAAAACTCCGCCCTGACCGATGCGAAATTTTCAATCGTCAACGGCCCCAGCAGGCCGATAGTTACAATCTGGACGGCGCCCGCCACCAATAAACAATGGAATGCCATGCCTGCCCGAATGACAACGGCTCGCGCAGTACTCATGGGCAACGTGCGGTCAAACACTGACACCCGCGCCTCACCATGCCTGAAATCGATTCCAAACATTGTAGCCAGGACGCCAACGAAGACAGTGCAGTAGAAGATAAAAGAGAAGCCTGAAACAGTATCAAGCCGGTACTGACCGACGTCAGCGAACTCCCGGTATTGCAGGAACGAGAGCAGAAGCACCACCAGTGCACCAATAGTGACCCCGATCCCAACTGACGCCTGCAGTCCCAGCGATTGCCTCTCCCTCCAAATCATCGCCGCCGTTCCCGATTTGGTTGGGCAGGCCGTTGTGACGAATCTGAACAACGACAACGTGCTCAAACTTTCTACGAGATTGACGCTGGTACCAGATCTAAAGACCAGATTCTCACCTGAGCGTTGCTTGTGGACACCTAATATGAGTATAGCGACTGATGCAACGGTGATAAGAGCCGGGGCAATCGTGGTGGACCAGGGACCAGGCAGGAATGCGCCGGTTCCTTCTTCTAAAGCGAACTCCGGAATAATCAATTCAAAATAAAACAAGAAAATGATCACTACCGTTGCTGCAAGTGATTCCGGACCATGATTCGAAAACCAGCTTAGCGACGTCATCAGCAGTAGATATTCGAACACCATGAAATGGATCGGGCCATGGGGAAATGGCAGATCGAATACAACACCCAATACGACAACCGGCAGCAGGAAACCCAAGTAGGAAACTGAGACAACATAGCTCAGTGCGATGGTGACCAGCCTGATGGTTGAGATGGGATAGTGGTACTCTGATTTTAGCGGGAAGCCAAAGCCTACGCTGAGACTTCTATTTTGCACCAGCGTCGCCGACATCACTGCACTGAGCAACCAGGACGTGATCAGCGTAATCAGTATTACAATGTTGCCACGAGCATTTGCGAGCCCTTCGTTCGGGGTTAGATAGACCAGAAACAAAACCCCAAAACCAATAGCAGCCAACAGCTGCAAGGCGACGGCATACCGTGTCCGTTGCCAACAATACCAAAAGAGCGCTCGTGATGGATTCATCGCAGTATTCATGGAAGTGCTCATGGGGATACTCATGTCAATTGCACAGATTCTGGTTTACTGACCCGACCTACTCTGGCAACGAAAATCTCCTCCAGTGTTGCATGGCGACTGGAAACCACTTCGCCGTCGAATCGCTGGATCGAACTGCTGATCTGATCCAGACTGCAGTGATGAATAACGTTCCAGGATCTGCCTTCACCCACAGTGGAGATAGTTGCTTCCAGGGCCGGGAACGATGCCAGGTTGTCGCGAAATCTCAATTCTGTGTAGTGATGGGAACTACCCAGTGACTCTAGTGACTCATCCAGTGCAACTCTGCCATCCTGAATCATGATCACATGGTCAGAGAGTCGTTCCACCTCTTCCAGTAGATGAGAGGAAAACAAAACAGTTCTGCCCTCCTCAGAAATGGTCCTGACCACAGCATTGAGAATATCTTTACGCACAATGGCGTCTAAACCGCTTGAAGGCTCATCTAATATGAGCAAGTCCGGTTTATGCGCAACCGCTCCAATCAATGCAACTTGAGCGCGCATACCGCGGGACAGATTCTTAATAACCTTTGAACTATCCAATTCAAACGTATTGAGCAGTTCCTTGGCATAGTTGCTGTCCCATGACGGATGAAATGCATGAACGTAGTCGCAAAACTCTACAATCGTCATCCAGTCTGGAATATCACGATCTTCCGACAAGTAGCCAATATGTGAGAGTGCTGCCTGCGGGTTTTTAATTGGATCGTTGGCGAATACTCGGACAGAGCCTTGCTGACAACGCAATAAACCTAACAGATGTTTGATGAGAGTGGTTTTGCCCGCCCCGTTTGCGCCAACCAGGCCGTAAACGATCCCCTCATTCAACTGCAAATTGACATCCACTAGCGCATCAGTCTTACCGAATTTGCGACTGAGTTGGTTTACCTGTACTACTGAGTTACCTGCTGAAGGATTCATGATGTTCCCGCCCCTTCTGTCATCTGTGCCTTACGCTCATCAATGAGCTGTATGAGTTCTGCATGTGTGAAATTTAACTGGTGGGCCTCTGCCAACAACCCATCAATTCGTTGGCCGATGATCCGCAACCGTTCTTGATCAGCAAGGGCTACGGCTTCCTCGGCAATGTAGGTGCCCGCTCCACGGCGCTTGTAGATCACGCCCTGTGCCTCGAGCTCATCGTAAGCTTTCACCACTGTGTTAGGCGTGACGTTGAGCTGGAAGGCGAGAGTCCGAACAGGCGCAATCTCCTCGCCAGGCCGTAACAGGCCTGAAGCAACCATATAGCGGACCTGGTTAGCTATTTGGCGATAAATGGGCACGCCATCTTTCAAGTTGATACTGATATTCATGGGGCTAAGTCCATGGATCTGGGTTGTCTCGCTTCGTTTTACTGTATCAGTATTGTGATACAATTTTGAAAAATGTCAATGAACCTAACAAATCTTTTTTGGAGGCATGGATTTACGGGACCCGTAGAGAGTCCCGGGTGGGATTCAAGACGAAATGATGTGGGGAAATTGCCCGCGCTGGAACAATCTATGCGGAAGCGGGGTCGCCTGAGTCTTGTTGTTGCAGTGCGGTATTGATGAAGCTTTCAAGCTTGTCCTCGTCCTCGGTCTTCATATGGACGAACTGACTGCGAAGAAATGAAATATTGGCACCGTCATCATTGATCATGCCAATCAGTTGCACGCCACACTGCAAAACCAACTCATCAGTGAGGTTAATCTTACAGGCATCCACGATTTGCAGGTTCTTGAGCTCGTTGCCCAGGTTTTCATTGACTCGGAATTTTGCCCCTGAAGTAGATATATCCATCACCGTGCCTTCGATCATGGCACCAGTGGTCAGGTATAAAGTAACAGGCACATCCCGGTCCCGTTCCAGATTTACCCTGACTGTCTTTCTTAGCTGGGTACAGGCAATTTTGTATGGCAGTCCGAAATCATGCAGTGAAGACCCACCATTGCCCACCGAGTCGCCTTCAGACATCTTGGACTGAAATACTATTGAGACTCCACCACTTTGTCCGCGAAACATGATGGTTTTGCCGCTCAGGCTTTCCCGATCCATGCTGTCACTTTCCACACAGAAAGTTCCACCCTGCACATTCAACGAAACCAGGCGAAGGGAATGGGTAGTGACCCGGTTTCTGATCTTGGTCACATAGGAATACTTCCATCCTTGCTCGATGGACATCTTCAGCAATTGCACGATTTCCTGGCGGTGGGTCAAATCGCCATCTGTAAGATTCAATTCCTGCATGAGTTCCTGGCTTTTACTGCCCCCTCAAAACCTGTTCGCTTCGCAGCCATCGATTCAGGCTCTACGCTGTTTCCTCAAGCCTAAATACCAGTGACGGCCAGTGGCTGCTTAGATTACAGAAAATCGGCGGGAATAACGAGGTGGATATCACACTATTCGGGGTCTACAGCCAAGCTTGCCGTCACATCTACCCACTGATTTCGACCCGCTACTGCAAGGTCTCAATGACCAGCTTTGATAGCGCACCCAACTGATCAGCAGACATATCCAAGGGCAGTCGGACATCAGCGGTTCGTTGCAGCAGGGCTCGTGTTTTTGGCAGGGATTGTTCACCAACAAACTTCCAGTTCCAGAAACATCTGGCATTAAAAGAATCGAATCCGAACAGGTTCAGCGGCACCCCAATCTCCCGGCAGCGACTCTGTAACTCCAGAATTTTTTCATCAGAAACATGTTCGAGAACATAGAATTGCAAGCTGTCACAAGCCGGTTCAACCTTGTCGGTGAAGCTTGGAATTCGAATATGCTCCGACCTGGACAGCTCTTCCACCAGCGCTTGATAGTTGGTGTTGTATTGCTGAACACGGGGCTGAATCTTGGCTACCTGTGGCAGCAATGCGGCAGCCGACAAATTAGACATACGAAAGTTATAGGTCGGAATGCTGTTCGCCAGACTGGAGAGCCTGTCTATCATCGCCTTTTCAAAGCGATGCTTCTTGAAGTTCTCCTCGTAACAGCCAGAATGTATCAACGCCCTGGCGGCAACTTCGTCGTTATCGGTGACCAGCAGGCCACCTTCGCCGGCATCGAGAAGTTTGTAAGACTGAAAACTAAATGCGGCAGCTAAGCCAAATTTTCCGGTAGGCGTGCCGTCATAGCTGACCCCCATACTGTGAGCGGCGTCTTCCAGAAGCACAATGTTATGCCGAGAGCAGATATCGAGTACTCGCCCCATATCCGGGACGCGTCCTCGCATGTAGGAGAGCATCAGATAGCGGGTACTGTCAGAGATCGATGCCTCTAGATGATCAAGATCGATGACATAGTTTTCGTCGACTTCCACCAATACAGGTTCAGCACCTGCCTGCACTATAGCGCTGGGCACAGCGATGAAGGTAAAGGCTGGGATCAACACCCTGTCGCCTGGCTTTACGCCCGAACTTATCATTGCCACATAGAGAGCTGACGTGCAGGAATTGAGCGCCAGACAATGTTTGACACCCAAGGCACCTGCGAACACTGCCTCAAGCTCTGTAGCAGGAGTATCGGCACCTTCCTGATAGCGAAACAACTTACCTTCACGCAGCGTTCTGACGACACTGTTAACTACATCTTCATCGATACTTCGCAAGATTAAGAATCTCTATATTTGTTGATGTGACCTTACTGCTTGTCTTCCCTTACAGTTGTTACAACCCATAGAGTCTTTGCAAACAATTCCTGTGCTACACCATTGGCGAACGGTACAATGAAGACGTGATGACAAAATTCAAATGTCATTGTGACGAGCCGTACGAGCAAGCTAAAACTAGCACATGATTGAAATTATCGGAAACCGGGCAGTCAAACTTTTTAATCGTGCAGCCAATCAGGTTCACTTTGACTCTTCAGCCTTAATCGTCTATTGGGACACCTACGCCGGCCCCCTGCCAGATTTCGACGCTGATGCTTATCAGCTTGTTGTACAAATGCTGCCCCGCTCAGCAACGAATCCATTTGACGACAAAGGCAGACTCGGAGACATCATGCTTGAGCATGAAAATCTGTTCCCGCGCACTTTCTCCGACATTGATGAGATACCTGACTCCCTGGCAGACCCTAATGGCATGTGGTTTCTAAAAAATCGTCATGGCGCAGGAGGAACAGAAGTCGAATGCGTGCGACTGGCAAGCGTGCAGAACTCTGAGCTGAAGCAATACAGTATCCTGCAACAAGCGGTAAAAGACGTTCGACTCTTTGAGAATCGCAAGTACACCATTCGTGCCTACGTCCTTATCTGGAACGGTCAGGTGTATCTCTATAAAAAATGGTATCGAGTGGTGCATGGTGGGATCTACTCTCCCGATGCTACTGACTACAGCATTCAAGTCTCTCTCCGCTATAGCGGTGGAGGTACTGAGTTTATGCCGCAGTTTTTCGACGCTTCGGAAGAAGAGAAAGGAGAGTTCGATGCATTGCATAGGGCAAACAAAAGGCTGAAAACGGTATTCGCGCCACTTATTGAAGAGTCCAACAGGAACAGCTATTCCTTATTGGGCTGCGACTTCCTTATCAAGGAGTCCGGGGATGCGATACTCATCGAGATCAATGCTTACCCAAATCTGGTTCACCTTGATCCTGGTGTGGCCAACCAGGTGAATTTTCCAATGATTCAAGATACCGTAAGGTTGCTCGTTACCGGCGAGCAACCCGCCCAGTGGTTAACCCTCTAAGGCTTCCTTGATGATAGCGTCCACATGCACTTGTGCCGTGTCGATGAATGGGATGTTAGTTGTTTCATCGTAGACGATGCTTAAATCAGTACCACCAAGCAGCACCACTTCAGCTCCTTGTTCCCTGATGAGTTTTTCCCCAGCAGCCAAAAGGCGACTTCGTTGGTCTGCAGTGGCTACTCCAGCAATCGCCATATCGACATAGTCCCGATTAGCTTGCTCCAATTCCTCACCCAGCGGAATAACCGGCTCAAGCTCATCCAACTGTCCATACAAGGCGCTTTCCATGACTTTTCTGGTGCCCAGTATTCCTGGCTTGCTGATGCCCGCCTGCAACAAATGGTCACGAACCGATCTCGGCCCTTCAATGATTGGCAATGGCGATAAGGGCGAAAAATCCGGCAAGCAAAAATGGCCGCCCATAGAAGTGATAACAACGCAGTCGGCGCCGGCACCTACAAGTTGTTGAGACACCCTCAGAAACTCTGCCGCTTGTTCTTGAGAGCAGCCAGCTGCAAGATTTTCAGTCAGTGTCTTGGCACTGCTGTTTACAATGGTCAGATGCAGAGCCTGGCTTCGCCTGGCGAAACCATCGACTAACTGTTGGTAATAGAAAACTGTTGCAGCAGGCCCGATGCCACCAATCATCCCAATATGCATTTCCCACCTCTTTTTGATTGCAAGCAGCGCTGCAGAAACTAAACCAGGCAGGAAGAAATGACAAACAATGGCGGCAAATTGGAATAAAAAAACGGCGACATCATCGATGCCGCCGTCATTGATCTCAATCTAACCAAGAAGATTGGAGTTACATCAAATCAAATCGATCCAGAGTCATCACCTTGGTCCAGGCCGCAATGAAGTCCTGAACGAATTTCTCTTCACCACCGGCAGCCGCATAAAACTCCGCCAGGGCTCTAAGCTCTGAATTAGACCCAAAGATCAGGTCGACCGGTGTAGCGGTATACTTCTGAGCGCCGGTGGCACGATCGCTACCAACGTAAATGCCTTCCTCGCTACTCGATCTTTCCCAGACCGTAGACATGTCCAGTAGATTGACGAAGAAGTCATTACTCAGGGTTCCCGGACGCTCAGTAAATACTCCGTGATCGATACCACCAACATTGGCATCGAGCGCCCGCAGACCACCAACCAGAGCTGTCATTTCCGGCGCAGTTAATCCAAGCAAGGCAGCCTTTTCCACCAACATTTCAGCTGGCGAACGGCTATTGCCGCTGGCGAAGTAGTTGCGGAAACCATCTGCTCGTGGCTCTAGGACGGAAACAGAATCGATGTCTGTTTGCGCTTGCGAGGCATCGCCACGACCGGGGGTGAATGGCACTTCCACCGAGTAACCTGCCTCTTCCGCCGCACTTTCAACGGCAGCAGCACCAGCCAGCACGATGAGATCAGCAAGTGAAACCTGTTTGCGACTAGAACCTTCATTGAAGTCCGCTTGAATACCTTCTAGAATGTTCAATACACGATTCAGCTCGGCAGGTGTATTGGCTGCCCAGTCTCGTTGCGGAGCCAGGCGAACTCGCGCCCCGTTAGCACCACCGCGCATATCCGTTCCACGATAAGTGGAAGCTGATGCCCAGGCAGTTCTCACCAACTCAGAAACACTCAACCCGGATTCAAGAATAGATGCTTTCAGGCGTCGCATATCTCTGGCATTGACCAGATCATGATCTGGCGCAGGAATCGGATCCTGCCAAACGAACTCGCGATCAGGTACCAGGTCTCCCAGATAGCGTGAAGTCGGACCCAGGTCACGATGGGTAAGCTTGAACCAGGCACGAGCATAGGCATCGGCGAACTCGTCCGGGTTTTCTAACCAACGACTGGTGATCTCGCGATAGATTGGATCGACTTTTAAGGCTAAATCAGTCGTAAACATCATTGGCGCATGGCGCAGATTCGGATCATGGGCATCTGGAACCAATGAGGAGGCTGCCCCACGTGCAGGTTGCCATTGCAGGGCACCTGCTGGGCTGCGAGTTTGTTCCCACTCATAGGTGTAGAGATTCACCAGATAGCCGTGGGTCCATGCCGCTGGATTGCCCGTCCAGGCACCTTCCAGTCCACTGGTAATGGTGTCACCGGCGTTGCCGGTACCGTAGCTGTTGCTCCACCCCAGACCTTGTTGTTCGATAGCGCCACCTTCTGGCTCAACCCCAACATAGTCGCCAGGATTCGCTGCACCATGAGCCTTACCAAAGGTATGGCCGCCCGCGATCAACGCAGCGGTCTCTTCATCGTTCATCGCCATGCGACCGAATGCCTCTCGAATCGCGTCAGCTGCGGCCTGCGGATCGGGATTACCGCCTGGGCCTTCCGGATTCACATAGATCAGACCCATTTGGGTCGCGCCGAAGGGACGGTCAAGCATACCGCCACTGTCACGACGATCTGAGGCAAGCCATTCACCTTCTGGTCCCCAGTTCACTTCCTCTGGTTGCCAGGCATCAATGCGTCCGCCAGCGAATCCCAGGGTTTCAAATCCCATGGAGTCCATGGCGACTGTGCCAGCCAGAATCATCAGATCTGCCCAGGATATGGCCTGGCCATACTTCTGCTTGATAGGCCACAGCAAGCGCGTGGCTTTGTCGAGATTCGCATTGTCTGGCCAACTATTCAGTGGGGCAAAGCGCTGCATGCCACCATCGGAGCCACCACGACCGTCGATGGTTCGATAGGTACCGGCGCTATGCCAGGCCATACGAATAAAGAATGGGCCATAGTGGCCATAGTCAGCTGGCCACCAGTCTTGCGAGGTCGTCATCAACTCGATCAGATCAGCTTTTACCTGTTCGAGATCAAGGCTCGAAAACGCCTCGGCATAGTCGAAATCTGCGGCTTGAGGATTCGCCGCAGCATCAGATTGACGCAATGGTTCCAGACTTAATCTGTTAGGCCACCAATAGTCATTGTCCGGCGCATCCTGCGCACTGGCGACGTTCAGGGACGCCAGTGGTGACATTCCAATTGCCACCAATGAAATTACAGAAATCGTTTGTCGCAGCATTCCAGTTACCTCCGAATATGCTTACTCACACTGAGAACATGGGTTGGTACAGAAGCTAAGATACCGAGCAGGAATCAATCGGTATAACGAATAATAACGATAATTTTAATCGAAAAATGCGATCAGGTTGAATGTCGCTGATTCTCTGGGTCTGCGTGGGGTTTAGTTGCAACCGAGAGCCGCCAGCAGCCCGCTGGATTCGGCGACTTGAGATTGGGACGGAAAAAAGCTGAGCCCGGTCATGGATTCTATCTGCGCGTAACTCACGCGCTGATCGCACAGCGACTCATGTTGCGCGAGCTCCTGAGGAAATGCGAACGCCACCACGCCGGATTCATCGGAAACGATCTTGTAGTAGGCCGCTGGATTCATCTGCGCTGAGCCAGGGCTCAGGCTCAGATTGTTAATGATGTACAGTGGTCCAGTCAGCACATAGAGTTCCTCCTGCTCTACCGCCAACCGATTGAGTCGTTGCTCCAGACGCAACCAGGGCCCGAGACGCAATGGCGAGGGCATGGGGATCATATTGCTCAGGTTGTTCAGATCAGACCAGTAAGGGGTGTTGGCGAAACTGGTCATTGGCGCAAGCCGGGCCCGTTGTTCAGGTTCGGTGTCTGGCATCGCCATAGCGGCATAGGGATTATCGTTGGTAGTAGCGACCTCGGTCAGACTTAGCTCCTTCTCACCAATTTGCAAAATGTCTTCCACCTGGGAAATTCCGACCAGGCGATCGGCCTGCCAACTGCGGGGCAACAGCGAAGCCACACCTATCGCGTCTTTGGTAAGTCGGTAGGCTACCCAGTCGGCTAATCCCGTGTCTCCATTCAGCCCGGCGGCGTACAGATGATGAATCACCACATTGGCGCGAGTGGCAGTCAGTTGCGAATCGTACTGAGGGCACTCACCCTGACAGTGAGTGACTGCCACCGACTGTGAGTAGCCAGGCTGGTTTAAGCCAAACAAGAGCACGGCGAAACAGATTATTAACGCAGGCCCCAGTCGGTTTATTGAATGTCTGTCTGTCATTAGCAAAATCACTCTAATCAATCATTGGGTTCGGGCACAAATCGCGAACCATCTTCAAAGCTCAGCTCCTGCAAGTACATCGTAAACTGTCGCCGACCCTTACGCCCTGTCGCGACCACCTTCGAACCAATTGGCAGCTGATCAAAGAACACACCTCTCCTCTCCAGGGTCGTGCGGGCGCCGGATTCCAATAACCAAAATGTCTCCTGCCCTGCTTCATCTATTTGTTTAATCAACACCGAGGAATGGGGATTTTGATAACGCACTTGCTCAATCACGCCGGTGACAGAGATGATCTCCTGGGTAAAGTTTGCATTGGTCGAGTGGTGGGCAACCACTGCAGGTGCAAATGCAAGAACCAGCAGCAGGAGTGCAGTCTTGTTCATCATTGGCCATCTCCCGAGGGTGCATTAAGCTGATTGAACCAGTCGTAATCTGCATCGGTGCACTCATAGAGTGGAATCTCAGAGCCTTCTATACGCTCAAAGACGTAATCGAGAATAAAGGGTTCCTCATACAGCGTCTCGTCGATGTAGGTATGAGTAATATGTAATCTACCGTTTTCTATCCATAACTCTTCGACGGTTGTTGTGTTTTCGGACTGAGGCACCCCACGCGACGTGCGAATGTAACCAGGCGCATGGTTTCTCGATTCAATAACTAATCGATCACCCTCGTAGTAGGCAAATGAAGAGCCCATCTCCTGAAAGTAAGTGCCGTTCACATTCCTGGTACTTGGCGAAGTAGAAAGCACCGATTCATCGCCCAGAGGTATTTCACGGCGTAGATCATAGAACTCGTAACTTATCAGCACACGTGAATCGGTTTGCTCAAACGCAATGCGAACATTGGGGTTTGCCCACACCCGTGACGCGCTGGAAGGTACACAGTAGAGACTTGGATCATCCACCAGCAGGTCATAGTCATTCTGGATACGCTGACCTTCCTCGGTTAACCGTAATTCACGCTCCAGGGAGGGACCGCTCAGCATCCAGATTCCAGACAGATCAGGAATGGCGTAGAGCGCTGAGGAAGTCGCTGACAGGGCCAAGAGCAAGCCGCATTTAAGTCCTGTTGTTATGGTTTTAGCGCCAGTCATTGTGGTTGTTTTTCGCCATTTTACGGGAGCTAGCGGCGAGTCCTGTGCAAGCCACTCATCCCAGTTTACCTTATCCACGTGCCGGAAACCGTGCCAAAAAGTAGCGTTCCCAGCACTTTATGCCCCAGATTTTGACCTATACCGTAAACCTGAATAAATAGACCTTGTCTGCAGACCGCATGAGCAGTAGCATGCGCCTCTTTCATGCCAAGTTTCATGAGCCAACACCGCAGTGCCTAGACGCGAAAGCAACGCCAGCGAAATCTCGGAACAAATCATCAGCATCTTACAAGAGAAGGAGCTGCTGCCTGCTGATGCTGATCAATCAAGCGTCGATGCAATTAACAACCAAATAAGTAATCTACTGGTTCGCAAGGGTTTCCCAGAAGGTGATGTGCGCACCAAGGCGGTTACCGTCCTACTCTCCGACATTCGCGGTTTTTCTGCTATCGCCAATTCCCATGCCGCCACTGATGTAGTCGCACTTCTTAATCGTTACTTCCAACGCATGGGTGACATCATCTCGCAGTATGGTGGCCGCATCGATAAGCTAATGGGCGATTCTATTCTGGTTGTATTTGGCCTGCCTGAACCAAAGGATGATGATGTTGAGCGCGCCCTGGCTTGTGCAGTTGAGATGCAACAAGCGATGTCTGAACTCAACGAATACAATCAGAGTGTCAGCATGCCAGATCTGTTTATGGGCATCGGCATCAACTCCGGTGAAGTTGTGGTTGGGGAGCTGGGATCGGACCACTACAATGAATACACGGTCATCGGTGACGAGGTTAATCTGGTGTCCCGAATCGAGTCCCATAGTCTGCGTGGGCAAATCCTGATCAGTGAACGCACCTACAAGCTCGCCACTGACTACACCGAAGTTAGCTCACCGAACCAGATCGAAGTAAAAGGTTCCACCAATGCTGTGAACCTCTACGAGTTGTTCTCAACGAACCGGCCAAAGCTTTTAGAAGTACCCCGTCGTGAAGAACGGAAGAGCCCACGTGTTACGACTTCGATGCCCTTGGTCTTTCAGTTACTCAGTGGGAAGATCGTGCAACCGGAAAAGTACCAAGGCATTGTCCTGGACCTTTCCTACAACGGCATGATGATAAGCACCGAAGAGCGGCTGCCGGTTATGTCTGAAGTCAAAATGTCACTCGCGCTGGAATTATTCGGCGACAAGAAGACAGACGTGTATGCACGTATTCTCAAATCTGAGCAGAACAACGACCGCTATCGCAGCAGCATGGAAATGACCAACATCAGCCGCGAAGGCCAGGCGGCAATCAAGCAGTACGTCGACCAGTTAATCCTCGCTTCGTAACAAACCAATCACTTACCAAAGTACTTCTGGCTGCAATTGATTGCCGAGAGCTTATCTCGACTCAATTAATTGCCAGAACCTGTCGTAATACTCGTGACGTCACTTTGTTGGAGCGAGCCTGTGAACGACCTGGCCATCATGCAACCGTCAGAAAATCGGTTACTGTGCGTAGACGATAGTACTGACATCACTGATATTCTGCAGGAAATAGGTATCGACGCGGGCTACGAAGTTCGCGTAGTGAACAAGTTCGAGTTAATCACCCATGAAATTGATAGCTTCAATCCTACCGTGATCTTTCTCGATCTGAATCTAGGCCCAAATGATGTATTCGACGACAAAGAAATTCCCCGCGAAGGCTTGGAAATTCTAAAGTATCTCGCTGCCAGTAAATCTCTTGCCAAGATTGTCATTCTCAGTGGTATGTCCCGACGATCGCGAGAACTGAATCGCTACCTGGGCCGGGATCTGGAACTCAATGTGGTCGCCAGTGTCTCTAAACCCTTTCGCGCCGATTCCATCGGTAAGCTGTTGGATAAGCTTAAAGAAGAACCTCTGACCGCAAGCTTAATATGAGCTGATGGTCAGACTGCAACATCAATAAGTTTAACCAGCACAGCCCGGGCTAAGGACCAGCTGATACAAGCAAGAACATCGAGCACAAAAAACTTTCGCCTGCTAAATCCACTGATTCCTACCACCGCCGGCACAATGCTCCTAATTGCTGGCACAAAACGTCCGACGAATATTGCAAAGCCGCCAAAGCGCGCGATCAATGCATCCGCACGCTGAATCTGTTGCCCGTACTTTGCCGCAAAGTCGCTGTGATGAAAGCGCGGTCCGATCAGATAGCCCGCGTAGAATCCAACATGATCTCCCGCTAGTGCACCCGACATCGCCAAGGGCACTATAAGCTCCAGGCTCGCCACACCAGTGCTGAACAGCACTGAGGCAACGATTAGCAAAAGAGCGCCGGAAACGAATAGCCCTATGCCCAGGCAGGATTCGAGAAACGCCAAGGCAGGCACCAGCAGCACTGCCTGCTCCTGGTTGACTTCGATGAAATTGAGTATTGCTTCCTGGATGATCGAGTACTTTCGTTAATTCAACTATGCTGCATGTTGAAGCATACGTCCGACTCCAACAACTCGATCTACTTGATCATGTCTAAAGATATGCGCCCCATGCCAGCAAACCCTCTGCTATTGTTTTCATGGGTGAGCAGTATTTCTTCCGCAGTCAGCCACAGTACCGCTTCCCATTGGTCTGAGGGGAAAAACTGTATGGATCGCATGTTGTCCCAATCTACTCCACTCTCTGTGGTGGGCGCATACCAGATGAATTTCAGTGGGGAGAATGCTCTGCGTTGGTTGCTGACCAATAGCAGATCACTCGTTTCGGGATGAATATCGGCTGCGGTTACCAACGAATCCACCACAAGAGACTGGCTGGGCATTGGTGAATAGTTACCCGGCACTTTTGGAATGCGATAGAGGTTAGTGTTGCCATCTCCCCGGTTTTTGGTGAACAGCCATAACTCATCACCACGCACCGCAAGCCCTTCGGAATCAAAATTATGAGCACCGGGATTTCCGGCGACATAATCACCATAACTGAATGAGATGACTTCCGCAGTAGCAGAACCCGATTCCAGCTCGTTCCAGGCAACTTTATAAATAGTCAGTTGATCCCTGCTGTTAAAGTTGTTTCCTGTGTCTGCAATATAGAGATACTGATCATCCTGGGCTAATGATTCCCAATCTACATTTTCGGCATTGGTGATCGTAGTGGTCGAGACCAGACTTCCATCCTCATCCAATTGGTAAACTTCGGCGGCATTGCCGCTGTCATTTATCGTCCAATAGAAGTTCCCGCGCTTGGCTAGTCCAGAACTTTCGTCGATTAATGGAGAAAATCGGGCTAGCTGCTCAATAGTTGGTCCGGATTCAGAAGAATCAGCGGCGTCACAGGCAGCAAGAGCAAAGACGAAGCAAAGAAAGGCCAGGTGTGAGTAGGTCATCGCTTGTCGGTGTGCCAGGAATTGAGTGTGCCAGGAATTGATCGCCTCAAGATGACAAAGTGTAGACAAAAGAAAAGGGCTCGCCAATCGGCTGAGCCCTTTTCGTAAATCGGTGTTACTTGAACGCACTAACTATCCTGCATCCATAAACTCCACATGCACTTCCAGCTCGATCTCATCGCCCACACCGAAACTGGTGAATCGATCTACGCCAAAGTCTGAGCGCAGGAATGTCACCGCGCCGGAAAAACCAACCGTGTAGCTACGGGTGAGGAAATTGCGTCCACCACCATGAAACTCTACTTCCAGATTCACTGGAGCCGTTACGCCATGAAAAGTCAGTTCACCAGCATAGACGAAAGTATTGTCACCGGTGGATTCCACAAAGGAAGTTGTGCGGTACACAGCCTGTGGGTAGTTGGCAACATCAAGCCAGTCATCCCCGCGTAGCTCCTCTTCAAACTCTGGGAGATTAACGTTGATGGACGACATATCCACGATAACTTCCAGGTTGGCGTTCTCGATATCTTCGGGATCGAAATCCAGAGTGGCATCAAAAGTTTCGAAGCGACCCAGGAATGTGGAGAAGCCCAGATGATTCAATTTAAACAGCAGCGCGGCATGATCCGTATCCAACGTGTACGCACCTGCTCGAAGCTCTGTGATCTCGGTAGTCTGATCGGGTGTCACCAGGCGATCACAGGCACCTAACAAAGCCAGAGCAGCAATGATAAGTGGCGTGCGAGCTATGCCGACATTTAATTGTTTTAACATGGAGAAACCTATTCTTATGTAGTTAACAGCTGGCTATTGCTGCATTGCGTAGACGTCTACGATGACTTTGACTTCGTTAGGCACTTCAGCGGTATTCGCCCAGTAACCCTGCCCTACACCGTACTCCAGACGCAGAATTTCTACTTCGCTGGTCAGATGAAAACACACCTGTCCATCGCAAGTCTCAATGCTGAGATCGAAAGGAAAGGTCATGGGGTTGGTTTGATCACGGATAGTCAGCGTGCCATCGGACTCAAAAGAAGTGACTCCAGTCAGTCGGCATTGCTCAGCACTGAAAGTGGCGGTCGGCCAGGTGTCTACATCGAACAACTCGTAGTCCAACAAGTAGTCCAGCACTTCGGGAGAATCCACATCGATATCTTCAATGTGAATCGTCACATCGAATTTGCAGCTACCGGGACGCATAGGATCGATGTCGAAGTTGGCCTCGACATTGGCAAACACACCCTGGTAAGGATCCGTACCGTAGGAATACTCAAAGATAACTTGAGACATCCCGGGATCGAGCACCCAGTTGGCTGCATTGGCTTGTACTCCCAAGCCTGCTAGCGCTAGACCTAGAATCGCTCGATTGATTAATTTACGCATGGTTCAAATCACTCCTGTTTCAATTTACGGCAAGGCCAGGGCAACGAGTTCCGCTGCTTGACCACCACCGCCGACGAACATGGCAATGTACTGTTTGCCGTCGTGCTCGTAAGTAAAAGGTAGGCCAGATTGATTGTTGGGCAAATCAATCTCGGCAAGAATTTCTCCAGTCTGTTTGTCGACTGCTCTGAAAATCGGACTGGCGCCTGGACCACCGGTGCCCTCGCCCACAAACAGGAGAGTTTTGGTCACAAAGATGCCAGCACGCGTTGGAATGCCTGTGCGGCCCACATCAACGCCTTCCAGCAACCGATGGTTGGCGACGCGATCTGGTGTATCGGCATTGGCAATCATCCACAGATGATCGCCCGAATTCATATCGATGGCAGTGATGCGTCCATAAGGGGGTTTGACGATATCCAGCCCTTGAATACGTGGCACGCGCACACCGAAAGCAGCACTGAGATCCAAATCTGAATTTTCATCTTTCTCCAGCGACATGACTGCCAGGGCTGTTCTGGAAGGCACGTAGAGAATGCCAGTCTCTGGATCAATGGCTGCGCCTTCCCAGTTAGCTCCGCCGGTTGCAGAAGGCAAGGTCAAAACACCACGAGTTCCGTCATCGGCTTCTTCCAGTGAGGGAGGCGTGTAGACACTGGGAGCAAGTCGAAAGCCTTCCAATGACGCTAATGCGAGAGCGCGAATCTCTGGAGTCCAATCCACGAGATCATCTTCAGTGAATCCCTGACGATCATAAGGGGCTGGCCGAGTGGGATGGGGCTGAGTGGGTGAATACCATTCACCTGGTACATCGCCCGCTGGTACCGGTAATTCTTCGATTGGCCAGATTGGCTCTCCGGTTTCCCGATCGAAGGTATAGACCCAATTCTGTTTGGTCACCGACATCAAAATCTTCCTGCCGTTTGGAAGATCGGAAAGGATGGGTGCGGAGGGAATGTCCCAGTCCCAGATATCGTGATGGGTTAACTGGTAGTGCCACTGACGTTCTCCAGTTTTGATATCCAGCGCCACGATTGAGTCAGAGAAAAGATTATCGCCTGGACGGTCGCCGCCAAAGCGGTCGCCTGTGGCAGACTCTACGGGCAGATATACCAGACCCAACTCCGGGTCCCCGGACATGGGCGCCCAGACACCAGCATTACCGGTGAATTCTACGCCGCCATCGAGCCAGGTTTCGAAACCCACATCACCGCGCTCAGGAACGGTGCGGAAAGTCCACAGTAATTCTCCAGTACGCACATCAAAGCCACGAATATCACCTTTTACATTGGATTTGGATCGCGGCCGCATGCCTACACGGTGTGCAGCACCGACAACGATCACGTCATTCATGACAAAAGGTGCTGCAGAGAGGCCTATGTCCGGATAGGGGAAGCGTGGATCGTCGGCGTTTCGCAGACCAACGAACAAGTCCACGATGCCATTGTCGCCAAAGCTTGGATCCGGAATACCCGTTTCGGCATCCAGTGAAACCAGGTGATAACCTGGAGTGACATCGATTACGCGTTTGCTGTCACCATCGGTCCAATAGGCAACTCCGCGGCCAGCACCTTTACGGGGCGCCTCATCAAAGCGCTGCCCTTCCTGCGGCCGCCAAACCCACAGTACCTGTCCAGAAGTTGCGTCCAACGCCACCACATTGCGAGTGCTGGCAACATTGGCATACAGCACGCCATCAACTTCCAGTGGTGTTGATGGGTTGTTGAAATCGGTGGTCGGTCCAAAGTTTGCTGTAGAAAACTGCCAGGCGACTTCCAGCTCCGCTACATTATCCGCATTGATCTGATCGAGCGGGGAATAACGCTGAGCAAACTCATCGCCGTGGTATTCAGGCCAATCGCCTTCGTAAACGCTGGTGCCAGATTGACCCATGGCAATGGGGGTGGCGAGCAGAGCGCCTGATGCAGCCATGACTAATGAAATCTGGCGTATTTTTGTTGTCATCGTGGAATCTCTCACTTCAGTCTCTGTATTCTGGGTGCAGGGTGACTCTTTACCGTTACCGAGTTCCTTGCTCAATTCTTTATTAATTTGACTCTCTCCAATCGGCTTCGTTCTAGATCATTCCGCAGCTGATCGCGCCGACTCCTCTTTTTGGCTTCAGCCTGATTTTAGGGTTTGTTTTTATGTCCTTGGAACCGGCCAGGAGGCAGGTGGCTGAAAGAACCGGAAGAATAAGCAATCTCCCTTCTACATGCAAGCCAAAACCGTTGAATTGAGTGAATAAAGCCCATCAATATCAGTCACTTAGCTCTCTTTTAAGCGAAACGATTTGTAATTCTTTGTAACTACCAATCAGTAGCCTAAAAGTTGAAATGACAACTTGTTTGCGAAGCTGAATGGCTATTCAGTGTTGATTCAGCTTAGGACCCGGTTCTGCGCCTGAACCCGCTGCAGAAAGACAGGTTTGATCAGGCAGGGAATGGCTTTTGGTTTGTCATACCCAGGCGTATACTCGGATCAAAGGCAGTACTTTCGATTGACCTCACCACATAGCCTCACAAAGAAGGAGAGCGCAATGAGTTCAAAAAAAACTGATCGAAGGGAATTCTTAAAGCAAGGAGCTGCACTGGCCAGTGCCGCCGCGCTTGGCGCAACGGCACGCTCTGCTTCAGGGCAATTACCCGGACCCGAGGCACAACTGCCAGGCACAGACGAACTGGTAGCTTACGGCAAACGCTCAAGATTTGTAGATTCCAAGCGCATTCCCCATGGCGGCCGCCATTCACCGGATCAATTCGGTCTCGATTTTCATATCGCGACCCCGCTGCAAGATTCCTACGGCGTTATTACTCCTTCATCCCTGCACTATGTGGGCACCACCCGGGGCTCCTTCGTGCCGGATATCGATCCGGACAAACACCATCTAATGATTCACGGCATGGTGGACAATCCGCTGGTTTTTACCATGGATGAACTCAAGCGCTTGCCGTCAGTGACCCGATTGCATTTCATCGAATGCGCAGGCAATCGCGCGAACAGCCGCCATGTCACAGTGCAGGAAACCCACGGCATGACCAGCTGTGCGGAATGGACAGGGGTGTTGCTATCAACACTGTTGGAAGAAGCAGGGGTACAGGAAGGTGGCGACTGGATCATCGCCGAGGGAGTGGAAGAAGTAAAAGGCACTTCCAGTATCCCCATGACCAAAGCTATGGCCGACTGCATCGTGTGTTATGGCATGAACGGTGAAGATGTACGGCCGCAGCAGGGCTATCCGCTGCGACTCATGGTGCCCGGTGGCGAGGGCATCTTGAATGTGAAATGGCTGCGGCGCATCAAAGTGGTAGATCAGTTCTACATGACTTACAACGATTACGGACACCTGCGGCAAGACCCTGCAGACGCCGCGCTTGCTCTGCAAATTGGTCCGAAGTCGGTGATTACTTTTCCTTCCGGTGGACAACAACTCCCAGGCGCTGGATTCTATGAGGTACGCGGTCTGGCCTGGTCCGGGCAAGGCAGAGTTGCCAGAGTAGAAGTCTCTACCGATGGAGGCGAGTCCTGGTTTGATGCGGATATCCGCGGAGAAGCCCATCCCATGGCGCATACTGCCTTTAGTTTCAACTGGACCTGGGACGGTGAACCCTGCGAGCTGCAATCTCGCTGCATCGATGACATTGGCCAGATACAACCCTCGCGGCAACAGGCCATCGAGTTCTGGGAAAGTGAAGGTGGACGTCGTCGGGTGAAAGGCCAGGACAATTCCATCCAACCCTGGCGCGTCGATGCTGACGGGAGCGTGCACAATGCGATCGCCTAGGCTTTGGTTGGGTGCAATTGGCGCTGCAGTTTCAATCTTAGTACTGGGCTTTCACTCCCAGGCCCAATCACCAACCTATGGCGTAGGAAGAACCCCAACTGCCGAAGAAATCCAGGCCTGGGACATTTCCATCTCACCGATAACCGGTGATGAATTGCCGATGGGCAAAGGCACAGCAGATCAAGGATCGGAACTGTTTCTGTCCAAAGGCTGTGCCGGCTGTCATGGCACTGATGGACAAGGCATGATTGCTCCGCGTCTGGTTAAGCGAGATATCGCGACTCCCGATGATCCCTGGCAATGGGGCCGGGTGTTGCCGATACGAGCACCTTACGCACCAGTGGTTTGGGACTACATTAATCGGGGTATGCCGTTAGGCCAGGAAGGCACGCTCACCGCCGACGAAGTGTATTCGCTGACAGCCTTTTTGTTGTATTTGAATGATGTGATTGAGGACGACCAGTTCGAGCTTAATCAGGACAGCCTGCCGCAAATTCAAATGCCCAATCGAGACAACTGGGCTGAGTTGCCGGAATGGCTACCGGGCCAACCCAGACTCCAGGGCTACCCTTATTAATCGATCGTTCTACTAATTCCGTGGCGGCGAGTGATCTCTCGCGCCACGGCTGGTAAATACTCCGATTGCCTCCCGGAAAGATTCTGCTCTCCATCAGAATTGGAGAGACTCAGCCTGACAATTCGAATAGTATCCAAAGTCCAGCTTGCGAGTTTAGAAAGATCTATGGACAGAGCAGAAACCAGTCTTGCAGTCGTCGTCAGTTTCCTGGCATTGGCAGGCATTGCTGGTTCCATCTTTTTCCTGATTTCTGGTGGCGCCAATTCACAGTTTGAAACTTATCCGGTAATCACCAGGCTGCACGTGATCCCTGGCATGGTCTATCTCGCACTCGCTCCGCTTCAATTTTCGAAAACGATTCGCAGCAAATCTGCCGGTTATCACCGCTGGGTTGGCAGGTTACTTGCGGGCATCGCGATGATCTCTGGAGCCGGGGCTTTGTTTCTGGGCATCATCATTCCTTATTCTGGTCTGCCTGAACAAATCATTATTGGAATATTCGGAACCTTCTTTCTGGTAGCAACCATTCGCGGGTTTGTAAGCGCCCGGAGCAAAAATTTCCAGGCGCACCGGGAATGGATGATGCGTGCTTTTGCTATTGGCCTCAGCATCGCCACGATGCGGCTTATCTTTGTGCCAATTCTGATTGGTCTCGGCGAGCCAAGCGTAGAACAGGCTCAACTCTATTCGATAATTTCGTTTTCCATCGCGTTCGCTTTGCATAGTGGCTTCGCTGAATACTGGATCATTCGAACCCGACCCAAAACATCAAGACAAGATGCCACCCTGGTAGCAACCTAGTATTTTTGAGCCGAGTTACACCCGCCACCCCATGCCTGCTGCCGAACACAAACGTGCTGTGATTTTTGATACCGACATCGGTATTGACGATGCCATGGCTTTGTTGTTTCTGCACTATGCACCTACTATCGAAATCGTCGGTATCACCACACGATTCGGCAATGCCAGTGTTGAAAACACAACAAATAATGCGCTCGCTGTGGCAGAGAAGTTTTCTATCTCGGCGGCGGTCTACAAAGGGGCTGCCGGGCCGTTAGGAAATCGCCTGGGTGAAGGGTTCCCGACCCATGTGCATGGCGAGAATGGCATGGGAAACATCGAATTGGGCAAACCATCTCTTCAAGCCGAGTCAATCGATGCTGCCCATGCAATCGTCAATCTATGCAAACAACATGAGAGCCTTTCCATTGTTGCTGTAGGCGGACTGACTAATATCGCTGCCGCATTGGCCCTCGATGCCTCCATAGCTCAACAGTTAGACGATGTTGTGATCATGGGTGGTGCATTTGGCTATAGCGGTCATAGAGGTAATGTCTCTCCGGTAGCAGAAGCCAATATCGCCAGCGATCCATTGGCTGCCGATATCGTGTTTTCCAGTGAAATTCAGACCAGCGTTGTCGGGTTGGACGTGACTCATGAAGTCGTGTTTGGCAAAGACTTCATTCAGGAACTGGCAGCACGTGCCGGTGAAGCAGGAAGATTTATCCGTGAGGCTACTGACTATTATTTGAATTTCTACCACAGTCTCAGCGGTGAGTATCAATGTCCGCTGCATGATTCCTGTGCGGTAGCCTTTCTGTTGCGACCTGACCTGTTTACCACCGTGCAGCAACCGGTACGCGTGGTCTCAGAAGGAATCGCCATTGGACAAACCATCCACAGCAATGACATCAGACGATACGTCAGTGAGGAATGGGACGGCATTCCGAAGAGCAATGTGTGCACTGCCGTCGATGCTGCAGGTGTACTCGATCTTTACCAATCCACTCTTGCACTGGCTGGCGAATAGCTGCAGGCACAGACCATGAATGACAATACCTCCCAAATCATTGTGATCGGTAGTATCAACACCGACATGATTGTCAAAACCAACAAGCTGCCTTCACCCGGGGAAACCGTACTTGGAGGGGAGTTCTTGATGAATGGTGGCGGTAAAGGCGCCAATCAAGCCGTGGCTGCCGCACGATTGGGCGGTCGCGTCGCCATGGTTGGCTGTGTCGGTGATGATGTCTTTGGAAGTGAAGCCATTCAGCGCTTGCAACAAGAGGGCATCGATTGTCATGGCGTAAATCGGGAGATGTCCAGGACATCTGGCATCGCACTAATAAATGTCGACGCTTCAGGCGAGAACCAGATCGTTGTCGCAGCGGGTGCCAACACTGCGGTGAGCAAGACCCAGGTAGAATCCGCAATGGCATCCGCAACAGAGGAAACGTTGCTGCTCCTGCAACTGGAGATCCCGCTGGAAATCGTTGCACACGCAATAGCACTTGCCGGACAAAAAGCCTGTCGAGTGATCCTGGATCCGGCCCCAGCAAACAGCTTGAGTAGCGAACTTCTGCAAAGTATTTATTTACTGACACCCAATCAATCTGAAGCTCGTGTGCTCACAGGTGAAGATGTCATTGATAGAGAATCAGCAGAGCGCGCCGCCGCTGCATTGTTAGCGCAAGGAGTTTCTAACGTGGCGCTTACACTGGGAAAGGATGGTTTATTGCTGGCCAGCGATGCAGGGGCCGAACTAATCCCAGCACAGGCGGTTACTGCAGTAGACACTACCGCTGCAGGAGATTGTTTTTGCGGGGCCGTCGCCGTGGCGCTGGCGGAAGGGAAAGTTCTCTCAGAAGCGGTGAGATTTGCAAACCAGGCTGCCGCAATCAGCGTGACGCGCATGGGGGCACAGAGCGCCCTTCCCTATGCTGACGAGATTCGATCACAATAGATGCGCTGAACTGCTGTATCATTGCCCTCACTAAGCCGGTTTTATTCTTCTCAATTCAAATTTTACGTAGTTAGCACATGGACAGTCAGCAACCGATAACCAACACGACGCTTACACCGGCTTCAGTATTAAAGTTCGTGGTGCCAGCTGTTCTCAGCTTATTGCTATTCCTGTTTCCTTTCTCAATAGATGGCAACAACACCATTCTGGTTGCCGTAGTAGCGCAGTTTCTACGAGATCAACT
>JAKSCP010000173.1 GCA_022360535.1 Pseudomonadales bacterium
CAACGGAACAAGATGGCTTCCTGCATGGACGGGGTAGCGCCGATATGAAAGGAAGTCTGGCCGCAATGATTACGGCCACCGAACGCTTTCTGGCAAGCTCTCCTGTTCTGAATGGACGTTTATGTTTCCTCATCACCAGCGATGAAGAAGGACGCGCCGTACATGGCATTCGCAAAGTGGTTGAAGTTTTTCAGGAACGTGGCGAAGTCATCGACTATTGCCTGGTTGGTGAGCCGAGCTGCAGCGACAAATTAGGCGATACCCTGCGCATCGGTCGTCGGGGCTCGCTCAGCGGCACCCTGACGGTGAAGGGTGTGGGTGGCCACATTGCCTACTGGCAACGGGCTGACAACCCTATCCACAAAGCACTGCCAGCATTACACAAGCTAACAACCGAACAATGGGATAGTGGTGAGTCAGCGTTTCCTCCCACCAGTTTTCAAATCTCCAATGTGCATGCCGGTGTTGGCGCAAACAATGTCATACCGGAAACCATGATGGTGGAATTTAACTTGCGCTACTCCACCGAACTCATCGCTGAAGAGATACAGCGGCGAGTGGAATCGATACTGAGCGCAGAAGGAGTTGAGTTTGACCTCGACTGGCATCTTTCGGGAGAACCCTTTCTTACCGAAGAACCTGAATTGATTGACCAGATGCAGGCTGCTATTCAGGCGGTCACTGGGATGAACCCGGAAAACTCTACCGGCGGTGGCACCTCAGACGGCCGTTTTATCGCCAAACTCGGCACCCAGGTTGTGGAGTTCGGGCCTTGCAATGGCACGATCCATAAACCTAACGAGTGCGTCTCAATGGCTGATCTCGAACAATTGTCTGAAGTCTATGAGCGGGTCTTGCACGGTATGCTGACCACTGACTAACGGATCAGATACACATCAAAGCGACTGCTGCTTCCCTTGAACTGAATATCCGGTTGCTGCCCTCCGGCTAACGGCGCCAGCCGCGCTCTCTTTACTACTACTCGACTGTTGGCAATGCTCCTCGCATGGGCCAACAGCAGCGCCTCATCGCTTGGCTCATCAAGCAGTTGTTGAAGAAAAAACATCGCTTTTTTAGCGCGGGCACGGTTGCGTTTTGCTGGAAACATGGGATCCAGATACACAACATCAAAATCTGCGTCTTGTTTTTGGAAGCGCAGGAAATCTTGTTGAGCAAGGGTGATTCTGGAGACAACATCGCGCAGTTCGCTCGATGTTTCTCGGGCGCGAGAAACGCCGTCCTGAAGCAGTGCATACACAATCGCTGAACGTTCTAACAGGGTGACTTCACAGCCAGCACTCGCCAGTAGAAAAGCATCCGTACCGAGTCCGGCGGTCGCATCCAGCACTCTAAGCTGAGATTGCCTGGTCAGGCCTACCGCTTTGCCAATATCCTGGCTCTTTACAGATTGTTGAACCCGACGCTGTAGTGACTTGGCAGCGAAATCCACCCGCAAAGTGCCTCGAGTCTCTTTTTCCATGCCCCGAAGACCCAGCCCTGCGTCTGTGAGTTCCAGAACATAGCCAAACTCAGGGGCTTCCCCTAGCGCAGTTGGCTGTACCAGCTCTAATTGCAAACGCTGCGCCAGTTCACGCTCTGTATCGCTGGCTTTGGCCTTCTGTTGTAAAAAAACGAGAGAGGTCGGTTTACCAGTCATCACACTGCAAATATGCCCAGCAATGCGACACCTAGTGCGACTCGATACACAACGAAAGGCAGAAACCCGATGCTCGTAATGAGGCGCAAAAAGAAATGAATGCAGCAATAGGCCACTGCAGCCGACAGCAGCATGGCACTTAACAGTTGTAGCCATTGCCCGCGCTCGATACCGCTGTCCAGCAGCACCGAAAACTCCAGCAGACCACTGCCAGCGATGATAGGAATTGCCATCAAAAATGAGAAGCGACTTGCTGCTTCACGGGTGAACCCAAGTAGCAGTGCAGCGGACATAGTGATTCCCGAGCGAGACGTGCCGGGTATCAGGGCCAGCACCTGAGACAAACCAATGAACAAAGCTGCACGCAAATTCAGGGACTCCAATTGATACTTCCGTGAACCGGTTTTGTCCGCGACCAATAACAGAATACCAAAGACGATGGATGTGATAGCGATGACTGTTGCGTTTCGAGCCGCATCGCCCAGCAAGTCTTCCCAAAGTAAACCTGCAACACCGGCCGGCACTGTGGCAAACAACAAATACCAGGCCATAGCAGCGTCCCCGGGTCGGCCAGAGTGAGAGTCCTGTATCGTCAGCGCTCCCCATGACCCACGAAACACCTGTGGCAAACTCTGAAACCAGGCCGCTGCAAGTCTCACTAAATCCGAATAAAAGTAGGCAACAACGGCTAATAGAGAACCGAAGTGCACCATCACATCAAAAGCCAGGCCTTGATCGGGCCAATCGAGTAATTGCGAGGGCAGGATTAGATGGGCCGACGATGAGATGGGAAGGAATTCTGTCAGGCCCTGAATAAGGGCAAGCACAGAGGATTGAAAGAAGCTGGGTTCCACGCTCAGTCGCCGTACTAGTTGTAGTCCATTTGCTCTTTGACATAGTTTGGCAGGATGAGTTCAGTCGAATCAGCTCCCGACTTTCGCAACAGAGTACCGAGCCGGCATAAGTCTTCGATTGATGATTCATGGCTGGATGTAACCAGCGCTGGCTCGACATCCAAGTGGTTTAGCAAGGCGTCAGGTTGTGACCAGACCTCCCCAACCGCAGCCCAGTCAATTGGCTCGTTGCCATCCGAGTCCATCAGCGGAACACGTTCCAACGTTGAAGGATGCCCAACCTGTTCTTTACCTAACAAGCGGTATCCAGAATCACTGGTTTGATAAGCAGCGAAGTAAACCTCCTCGTCTCTCGCGGGCTGTGCCACCAGCCAATACTCATAAGCATGATTGCGCGACGCGGACCAGGCCTGCAGAGCCAGAGACGAAATCGGTATGACTGGTAACTGTAAGGCAGCACTTAACCCCTGGGCCGCAGCAATACCAATCCTCAGGCCGGTAAATGACCCGGGGCCGGTAACAACAGCAATTGCCTCCAATTGGGACAAATGAAGTTCTGCATCCGCCAGCGCCTCATCCACCAACGCCAGGACTTCTTGCGCTGCGTGCCTGGCAGAGAGGCTGCTGCGGCAGGATAGCTGTTGTTCTTGCGCCACACCCACGGCACAGGCAACAGAGGTATCAATAGCCAGCAACACAGTCATCTGGGGAGTAAATCAAGAAATTAGTCGCACGGAAACATAGAAAAATCCCCCTTGATCAGACTCAAGGGGGATTCTTTAGGTGCGAAGTGTATACCTCTGCTGACCACGGATACTCCGTGGTCAGCAGTGACTAGGCAGGTTTAAGACTTGCTCGTTAGTTGCTATGTACTAACTATCGCTTCTTACGAGCTGTCTTTCGCTTGGCCTTCTTGCGAGCTGGCTTTTTCTTAGCCTTCTTCTTTGCAGCCTTCTTTCTAGCAGGCTTTTTCTTAGCCTTCTTCTTGGCTACTTTCTTCTTCGCCTTTTTCTTGGCTACTTTCTTCTTCGCCTTCTTCTTGGCTACTTTCTTCTTCGCCTTTTTCTTGGCTACTTTCTTCTTA
>JAKSCP010000401.1 GCA_022360535.1 Pseudomonadales bacterium
ACGAGGTGTAAATCAGTGGTTGGCATCAGTACTTTGTCGTCATGCAATGCCACGCTGATCTTAGAGGTCGAGACAACATCCATCTCATGCTTATAGCGCCAAAGTATTTCGCCATTGCTTGCATTCAATGCCGTCAAGCTATCGCCTGCACCGAGAAAATACATCACGCCATCGTGCACTATTGGGGCGGGGTTGTTAGGACCGAACTCCAGATCAACAGTCCAGACTTCCTCTAATGTGCCAACATTGCTTTGGTTGATCTGATCCAACAGGCTGAAACCAGAATTGGCATAGTCGCCGCGCCACATCAGCCAGTCTTGTTCTGGCGGACTCAATAAGGTTTGTTGGTCCGCCAGGGTGAGGCTTTGCCCGTGGGCGGCTGAACTGCAGATCACCAGGCTGAGTAATACGCTTCTAATTTTTGTCATTGCGAAACTCTCTATTGGGCAATTGGGATGTTCACAAAGGCTTACAATAGCTTGCACACTGTTTTGTCGAAGAGAATTGTGCTTGAGCTAATCCCGCAGACCAAGCTCAGCTTCCGTTTCCTGCACCCGGGTGCCGCGCAGTGCACCAATCATGCTGTAGTTGCCTTCGTGGCAGGCGTATTCGTAAATGTGATTTACATCTTCCCGCTTGAATGAAAATTCACCCTGCCAGGGCTCGGTGTAGTAAGTTGGGTCTTCTACCGTGTATTGGTAATGCAACTCAGCGTCGGAGATTCGGGTAAAGCGCTCAGTCACTTTCGCCGCGCTGCTCAGGAGCATAGGCCGGCCAATGGTGGCGCGTTCAGGATTTACATCACTGTAGTGGGTCGTCTCCACTACCAGGCTGTCGCCCTCCCATCGGCCAACAGAATAGCCGTCGAATGATTGGTAGCCCTCTGGTCTCTGCTTGCCATTCATGTGAATGATGCGCAGCTGGGAAGCCTCTTCGCTGACAATGGCGATGGCATCAGGTGTTTGCACGAAACCATGGTAAATCTTGTACATCATCGCGCCAATGGGAGGGGATGCCCAGGCTTCGACGCATCGTTCAACGCCCGGCCGTTGTTCCGGACCGTCGTAACCGATGCCACCAAAATAGCTATGGGCAGAACGTTGTTGGCCTAAGTCATTGTAGGGCAGTTTGCCATTCTCAGGATAAGTGATGATAGAACTGCGGAATACACCTCTCACCGAGGCTAGAGTCGGAGGGCCTAAAATATCAATATCCGGATCCGTATTGACGTCCGGGCCAAAACTGGTCGCGCTCAACATGCCCTGCGCTTGTTCATCTGATAACTCCAGGGGCAAGCCGTTGGGCCGCTCCAGTGGAGTATTGAAGCGTGCGCTCCAAACGCCCTGTAAATCCGGTTGGTTGTATTCAGTTCTGGGTACCTGGTAGTTTTCCGCAGATTGGGCGTAACTGATGGAAATGAAAGCCAGACTACAAAAAGCTAGTGCGAATTTACGGAACAACATGATGAGACCCCCCTTTGCTGAATCTCTTATCTTAGTGGAATCCTGCTAATTTTTCCTGACATACGTCATAAACATCCTTTCAATGTGCGTGCCAGAAATCCCTGAAAATCCAGTGCCATAAGTTAGCATGCTATTCCACTTAAACCTGTGACAAGTCGTAGTAATCGAGGGTATTTTGAGTGTTAACAACGGCAAATTCTGAGCTGTATCGGCGTGCTCAATGCCAATAAATCCAGGAATCTGAATTACTTAAAGTATATACACTAAGTTTGGGGGCGGTTGTTCTTCGACAACCTAAAGAGTCAAACTCTAAAACGTGACCTATGGATTCAAGGCTGGGGGTTGGCTCATTTTAGCGAGGCTTCGCCTGAGAAATCCTAATCGAAATTCTCAAACGCAATGTTGGTCAAGGGTACTCATTATCACTTTGACGATGTTGTCCAGTTTCCGTTTTGACGGATTGAAACTCGACATTACTCGTATCCCCTGGGCGCTAAATACGAAAAACTGTGCCAGAGCGGTGGTATCAGTGTCTGGCCGAATCTCTCCAAGCTCGACGGCCTTGTCCAGTATTTTCTTAAATCTTCTCTCATTTTCGAGATGGACTGATTTGACGAATGACTTTACTTCTTCGTCCTTGATCATTTCTACAGTTGCATTTGTGATCATGCAAACATGAGGCCTGGACTTGCTTGCAGCCATTTTCGCCAGCCAGGCCCAGTACTCTTTCAATCCTTCTACAGGAGAGTCAGCTTCTTCAATCAGGTCGATATACCGCCGAGAGCGTTGGCGATAAAGATCCAAAGTTTGCAGATACGCTTTATGTTTGCTGCCGAAAGTGTTGTAAAACGATCCTTCGGAAATGTTTGCATTCCTGGCGAGATCTTTGGTGGTCGTAGACTTAAAACCCTGTCGCCAGAACACTTCCATCATCTGGTCTAAGGCGTCATCAATGTTGAAATGAAGTACGTCTGCCATCGGTCCCTCGAAATCTAAATGTCTCAAGCATGTTACTGAATGTTACCAGTCGTAAGCAATGATGACAGCGAGCTGAATTGATTTGACTTTCTTAAAGTGCTCACCCTAAGATCAGATTAAGGCGCGGAATGAAACAGAGAGAATCTGAACTGCCCCGGGAGAGCCATCCAATGACTAAATCTAACAACCATAAGTCAATTTCAGCTGCACTAGTGCAGGTATTTAATCCTCAAATCGCAGTTCGATTCACCACAGTTGTTACTGTTTTATTCGGCTCAATAGTATCGGCCCAACAGGATAGTCAGCAGAATACCCTGCGACCCGATTACCCCAACAACTACACCATGTATGACGATGTGATTCAGATGCCTGAAGGACGGGCTCTGGGTTCGCTGAATGCTATCGATGTGGATTCGCGAGGCAATGTATGGGTGTTCGAGCGTTGTGGCGGCAACCAGGGCGCCTGCCCGGAGTCGGACGTCGACCCGA
>JAKSCP010000236.1 GCA_022360535.1 Pseudomonadales bacterium
GTAGTTGTGACATCTTTCGTTCCAGTTACTTTATGAGTGCGGCTTGCCACTGTGCCTCATCGAAGCCCAACAGCCAGTGATTCTTTGATTTCAGGATCGGTCGTTTGATCACCGACGGATTTTCGCCCATCAAGGTTATGGCGCTCTCTGAGGACAGCGACGACTTTACGGTTTCAGGCAATTGGCGCCAGGTTGTGCCGCGCTTGTTGATGAGCTTTTCCAGATCAAACTGTTTAACAAACTGCGTTGCCAGGGTTTTGTCACAGCCCAGTTTCTTGTAGTCGTGAAATTCATAGTCGACGCCATTGTCATCGAGCCAGCGTCGCACCTTCTTCACCGTATCGCAATTGTTGATGCCATAGAGAGTCGTCATGGTATTCCTTGATTAGTTGGCAAACCTGGTTTCCAGCTCGTTCTTGATGTCATCTTGTAAATTCTCTCTGATGTTTGCATCGGTAATCGGCTGCCCATCCTGGTCGGTAATGAAAAACAAGTCTTCAATTCTCTCACCCAGGGTAGTGATACGGGCATCCTGCAGGCTGATGTGATTCTCCGCGAAGACTTTTCCCACACAGGCGAGAATGCCTGGTTGGTCGGGGCAGTTTAGCTCCAGGGTGGAGTAGGGCTTGTCACTCGTATTGAGAAATGAGGTTTCGATTGGCTTGCTGAAATACTGGGATTTTCTGCTACGGCGTAATGCTGCAAGGGCAACTGGCTTGTGACCTCCTTCCAGATGCTCGCTCAACACGCGCTTGATTTCATTCAGGCGCTTGGGATCATGGCCAACAGGTTTGCCATTGGTCTCCAGAACAGTATAGGTATCCATGCAGTAATCGTTGGCCGAGGTGAAGATGCGCGCACCATAGATATTGAGCCGAAGTTTCTCGAAGGCCGCCGTGCTATTGGCGAACAAAAAGTCTGCATTCTCCGTATAGATAAAGACCTGAGTGGCACCTTCGCTGGAGCTGTCCGTTTCGATTTCCCGAATGGAAATTAGCGGGCCTTGTCCATCGTGCCTGGCAATGGCTTCGGTGTGCCAGACGATATTGGCGATGGATTCGCGTACAAAGTATTCCTCTGCCGCGTTTTTCCATACACTTTCAATTGCAGAGCTATCGAGCCCCAGCTCTGTCAATTGCTGCCTGGCAGTTTCACGCTTGTCCGCGATCCTCGCCTCACGATTTACTGTGTTTTCCAGTCCTTGTCGGAAGGCGCGGCTGGTATTCAAATACAACTGGGACATGAGCGAGGCGCGCCAGCTATTCCACAATTCTGGGTTAGTAGCACAGATATCAGCCACGGTCATCGCAAACAGATAGTCCAGGTGCAGCTTGTCGCCCATCAGTTCACCAAACTCCTGCACGACATCCGGATCGGTGATGTCTTTACGCTGTGCCGTCATTGACATTAACAGGTGCTTGTCCACCAGCCATACCACCAGTTTGGTATCCCATTCGCTGAGGCGGTGGCGTCGACAGAAATTTTCGGCGTCTACTTTGCCTAGTTCAGAATGATCTCCGCCCCGGCCCTTGGCAATGTCATGGTAGAGCCCGGCAATATAAAGCAGTTCCAATTTCGGCAGCTTGCGAGCGATCTGGGCAGCAATGGGAAACTGTTCTTCCGCGGCCGGCAACAAGAAGCGGCGCATGTTCTCCACCACTTGCAATGTATGGGCATCTACCGTGTAGATATGAAACAGATCATGCTGCATCTGACCAGTGATTTGACCGAACTCTGGGAGATAACGCCCAAGGATGCCGTAACGCGCCATGCGCCGCAGTTGCAGAGTCATCTTATGGGGTGAGCGTAATAGCTCCATGAACAGACTTACGCTACGAATATCGTTGCGAAATTCATCATCGATCAGGCGTCGATTGTCCCGTAACAGTCTGATGGTAGAGGCTCGAATCCCTTCGATGCTTGGGTCTTGCGCCATCAACACGAAGATCTCCAGCAGTGCAAAAGGATTGCGTTCGAATACTTTGCTGTCTACGGCCTCAATATAGTCATTACGAATCTGGAAGCGATTGTTGAGAGGCTTAATCTTCTCTCGCTCGCCGGCCCGCAAGATGGCTTCATCGAGATGCTGCAGCAGTACATCGTTGAGCTCGCGCAGATTAGCGACTGCCCGGTAATACTGTTTCATCAGTTTTTCAACACCAAGGGATTTTTCATCATCCTCGTAGCCGAACAAACGTGCCAGTTCTCTCTGTTTGTCGAAAAGCAGGCGATCCTCGCACCGACCCTCTAGAAAATGCAGTCCATAGCGCAACTTCCACAGGAACTGCTGACCTTTGTTTATCATGGCTTCCTCGGATTGTTTGAGGAAACCCAGTTCCACTAAGTCCTGGAATGACACCGCGCCAAAATGGCGGCGTGTAACCCAGGCAATGGTTTGAATGTCTCTGAGGCCACCGGGTGAGGTCTTGATGTTGGGTTCCAGCGCATAATCCACGTCGTGGTACTTGTTGTGCCGTTGGATTTGCTCATCCAGTTTGGCCCGCAAGAACTTCTTGGTGGGCCAAACCCGCTTGTTGTTGGTCAGAGCCATCATTTTCTCATGCAGATCTGCCGGGCCAACCAGTGTTCTTGACTCCATCAATGCGGTAGCGACAGTAATGTCTTTGATGGCTTCTTGCTTGCATTGTTTGATGGAGCGCACGCTCTGGCCGATTTCCAATCCGATATCCCAGAGTAGGGTGAGGAAGGCGCTGATGTATTCTTTGTATTTTCTATTGCGATCTTTGCGCGTGAGTATCAATAGATCGATGTCGGAATGGGGGAGCAATTCGCCTCGACCATAGCCGCCGACAGCGACCAGGCTGATATCCTTCGGGTCGGGCCAGTCCTGACGTTCCCAGGCAATTCGCAGCACTTCATCGACAACCCAGGCGCGGCCGCGCACGATTTCGGTGATATTCAGGTTTTTCTTGTAGCGCTCATCAAGAATAACGCTGGTGTCCTGCAAGGCTTTCCGTAGCAGGGGAACTGGCGTTGGCGCATCGGCAAGTGCCGTTTTAAGTTGGTCAACGTCGAGTAATTCGTCGCTAAGAGAGGGCGCGTACTCAACCGCAGCTTCACTTATAGAAAGTGTATCGAAGCTCACAAGGATTCATCTGAACGGAGGGTGAGAATTTCGCATCCATCCGGGGTCACAGCAAGGGTATGTTCCCATTGCGCTGACAGCCGTCGATCCTTGGTGGTGACTGTCCAGCCGTCTTTCTTGGAGAGTTTGGTGTAACGAGATCCGGCATTGAGCATGGGCTCGATGGTAAAGGTCATGCCCTCTGTCAGCTTGGTGCCAGTATTCGGTCGCCCGTAGTGCAGGACCTGGGGTTCCTCGTGGAAGATGCGTCCGATGCCGTGTCCACAGTATTCGCGCACGATGGAGTAGTTGTTGGCTTCGCCATGCTGCTGAAGA
>JAKSCP010000406.1 GCA_022360535.1 Pseudomonadales bacterium
AATTCGTATGCATAAGTAACTGCTGAGCCATCTTCGTTGAGCGTTAAGCGTTCAATCAGGTGCTTGCGCTCACCAGAAGGAAGCCCTGTGGCATTGCCCTGACGATGTGGAGTGAAGTGCGTCGTATCGATAACAAGGGTGCTCCCCTCCCAATAGCCGATGGAGTGTCCGAATAGAGATTCCACCGCGCCAGCATGAGAATCCTGATTCATAAATATCGTGCGTTCAATGGATTCGTGCTCAGCTCGCAACAAAACTACATCGTCTCGGATTTCGATGGACTTGATGTCAGGAACCAGCATCGTCGCTGGGGGTGTGCTGCCAGGCATACAGTCAAGTGCCGGATTGTCAGTGACTTCCACATAACTCTCCACTGCTTGCTGTCCCTTTTCAGTCAGATTCAGCTGTGAAGCCGCGATCAACTTAACGTTCGCCTGGTAACTGAAATTGGTTCCCCAGGTTCCAGCCAGGCTTGAGGCCCGCTCAGTAATCGCGGCATCTTGACCTGGCAGTGCGGCAAGCGATTGTTCAAGGCCTAAGACATCGCCATCATCAAGTTCCAGAGAGGCAAACAGAAAAATGTTGTCAGCAGCGTTGCGACCGGGATTGCCGTTTACTTTTACACTGGCTCCAATCCCAATAGTTTCTCGCGACCAACCTGCGCGTCTAAGGGCAGCCGGAGGAGGCCCTTCTATCTCCCAGGTGACTTGTTCCCCGTCTTCGTTAGTGCCATCAATATAGATATACACGTGGGGGTTTCTCCAATCGAGCCTTGTAACCACACCGTTGATCGAAGCATCAGTTTCTGTATCAAAGCGAACATTTGTAAGATGATGACTGAAGGTCGGAATGGATAACATCGTCCCAATTAACAGAACCACAGCGAACCAGGTTTTTTGGTTGATTCGGGTGTTGTTGATTCGAGTGTTGTTGATTCGAGTGTTGTTGATTCGAGTGTTGTTGATTCGAGATAGTCTCGCAATTGTCATTCTGAATCTCCTGGGTGTTGGGTTCTTCAAAGCGGTGTGAAGAACCCCTACACCCGCTCTCAAGAGGGCTGAGCCCAATTCTTTTTTCTTTGTTCAATGTCGTAACGACGAAGGGAGACTCAGAATGTTACAGATTGTCTGGACCCATTCATAGGAAGCATAGACGCGTATTCGGGGCCATTTACACCAGTTTTGTAGTGATTACTCTCCCCGCTCGTCATTCCCGGTATGGGGATCACGCTATCTCATTGTTTGATGGATCCGAATCCGGTACAGGCGGTACGACACCTATGTTTGATGTGTTTTTCAGCAGCCATGTGGAAATGATGCTAAAGGTATAGCCTGTCGGATAACCGGGAATCTTTGGGGTGCTGAAGCGTGACCCTACGCTCCACATTGTCGCTCTATGGTAATAGTTTCGAGTTATGCGAAATAGCTCGATTAGCTTCGTTTGCTTGAGCCAGCAGCAATTCAAACTCTCCCGGTTTACCGAACAACGCACACCAAAGCTGATCCCCGGTTTGCGCCTGCTTAACGTTGGCAATCAACTTGGGTATTTCAGATAGCCAGACTTTAAAAGGATTCACACTTTCAAAATCTGTCGCCAATCCATAACGTGGAGTTTCCTCCTCCTTCTGATAGGTGCCGAACAGGCGATCCCAGACAATCAAAATTCCACCGTAGTTTTTGTCGATATATTTCTCATCGCAGCCATGGTGCACGCGGTGATTCGCTGGCGTGTTTAACCAGTTATCCAGAAAACCCAACTTGCCGATGAGTTCGGTGTGAATCCAGACTTGGTAAGCCTGTACCGCCAGTATGGCAAACAGGATGAGTTCTGGTGTGAAGCCAAGAAAAACCAGAGGCAAATGAAAAACACCAGAGAGGAATCCCTCACCCGGACCGAAGCGGACCGCCACGGTAATATTCATGAAACGGGAAGAATGGTGTACGGCGTGTTGCGTCCAGAACAATCGTACTTCGTGGGCAAATCGGTGCTCCCAGTAATAAATGAAGTCAGCGATTAACAGCACAACAACGATGGAAACGGCGGTAATCGGAACTGTCCAGGTAACAAAGTTTGCCGCGAGATATTCGTAAGCTAAATAGAAAGACGAGAAGATAAAGACTTCGATAAGCAAATAGGGAATCTGCGTTGAGATACTGGCAAACATATCCAGAAACTTACGTCCCTCAAACCTGCCCGAGAAAAAACTTTTCAAAATCTCTATCGCAAGAATAAAGAGCCCAATGACGGTAAAGACCTCGTCGAAAGATGTACCTAGTTGTTCGATACTGTCTGCATTCATTGCTTTGCCACTCCTAGTCCAGTAGTCAGCGAACGCCAGGCGAGATCCGCTGCCTGCTGCGCTGTGGTTTCACCTTGCTTGACGCTCTCCCAGCCTGCGTACAACAAAGCGTTGTAGACATGAGTGATCCAGTCAGAGGAAACCGACGCATCAAACAGCCCTTCTGTCTTGGCCGCTTCGACCATTTCACGGGTGGCATCATCGGCTTGCCGAAACTGCTCGGCGATTTCCGCATCATTTTCGATTGGATGCTGAGTAATAAACCCATGACGGTCCCCTAGGGGAATAAGTGCCGCCAGCGATAAGCGCAGCACTTCCGTCGCAGTTTGCGCATTCGCGCAGCCTGACTTCACCGCTTCATCCATTTCATGGATGGCCACCAACGCCAGTGTTTTGACCAGATCATCTCGACTGGAAAAATGCCGGTGCAGGGTGGCGCGCCCTACTCCCGCCTGGGCGGCCACTTCCGCCAGCGACGCGCCGGCATCGCGACTTAACAACACGAAGGCCGCTTCCAGAATGGAGTCTTTGCTGCTGAGTCTGACTGGCTGCATAATGAGACAATAATGTCTCATATGGGACACCATTGTCAAGCATGCAGGAGATGTCAGCTGAACGCTACGGAATACGGGAATGACTGTACTTTTACCGGGACCCTGTTTTAATACTGAAACCTCATTTTTCCGGTTTTTGCCAT
>JAKSCP010000410.1 GCA_022360535.1 Pseudomonadales bacterium
ACCGAACCATCGGCTAGCTCGATACGTTCCTGGGCACTCGTGTTCATGCTGACAACCAACAGAAGGCCGAAGACAGAAAGAAGCAGCCAGCGTAAAGCCGACTCGATTTTTGAGATATCCAATTGGTGGCTGCGCATCGTATTTCCAATCTGCAATTAGTTATTTTTTTCGCGCTCAGCTCGTTCCCGATAGGCCTCAGCGAAACGCTCATGTAAGCGGCGCATACCACCTAACCAACGATCCTAGTCATCGGTCTTGCGTCGCATGTAGGTTAGCACTTCAGGATGAGGCAACACCAGGAACCGTTCTTCGGCCAGGGTTTCCACAACCGTATCCGCCAGTTGCTCGGGCTCCAACATACCGTCAATTCCCGCCACCCCGCCTTCTTCGCTGTCGGCAGTCATTGCAGTACGAACCGCTTGCGGACACAAAGCGGAAACCTTGATACCGCGATCACCATAGGTAATCGACAGCCACTCAGCGAATCCAATAGCGGCATGCTTAGTGACTGAGTACGGCGCTGAACCAACCTGGCTTAATAAACCAGCCGCAGAAGAAGTATTTAGCAAATAACCTTCGCCCCTCTCCAACATACTCGGCAGCACGGCGCGGGCAGCAAAAATATGGGACATGACATTGATATCCCAAATAGATTGCCAGGCTTCAGTAGAGACGTTTTCATCGCCGGGAGTAAAAATACCGGCGTTGGAACAAAACAGATCGATATAGTCAAACCGGGACAAGGATTCGGTAACCAGTTTGGAAACTTCTTGCTCATTCCCCACATCACAGGGAATGCCTACAGCCTCTGTGGCATCACCGATCATGGCGACAGTTTCAGCCATACCTACTGTATCCACATCGGAAGCTACTACAGCCTTGGCACCTTCCCTGGCGAAGCGCACGCAAAGTGCCCGCCCAATGCCGCTGGCGGCACCAGTAACCACTACAACTTTGTCTTTTATCTTCATACTGCCAAGGTTCTCCGTTCAGGCTGATGCCAGTTGCTGTAAACGCTCATTGATAATGTCTTCTGCTTCACCGACGATGCGATTGATCAATTCTTCACAAGTTGGAATATCGTCTATCAACCCAACGATCATTCCCGCCGACCAAATACCCCGATCAAGGTCACCCTCTTCAAACAACTCCCGACCTTTGGCTCCCTGCACCAGAGGACGGATGTCCTCAAAATCCGTTGGGCCAGGCTGACCTTCAATCTCGAGCACCTGTTCAGCAATGCTGTTCTTGAATACCCGTGCCGTGTTGCGCAAGCTACGATAGATGAGCGCAGTATCCAGTTCCGTCGCATCCACCATAGCCTGTTTTACTTTGTCGTGAATGGGCGCTTCCTTCGTCACCATAAAGCGTGTACCCATATTAATGCCATCTGCCCCCATCGCCAGAGAGGCAGCCAGCCCTTTCCCATCCCCCAAACCTCCTGAGGCCAGAAATGGAATCTTTAAGCGTCTCGCTGCCAGAGGCAAGAGAATCATATTGGTCACATCGTCTTCACCGGGATGACCTGCGCATTCGAAACCATCCACACTGACCGCATCACAACCAATCTTTTCCGCTTTGAGAGAATGACGAATCGACGTGCACTTATGAATAACGAAGATTCCAGCTTCCTTAAACATAGGCAGGAAGGGCTCTGGGTTACGGCCAGCAGTCTCAACAATTTTTACTCCGGAATCCACGATCGCCTGGACGTATTCTTTGTAGGGTACCGGCTTGATGGTGGGCAGGATGGTCAGATTGACGGCGAAGGGCTTGTCAGTCATATCCCGACAGCGTTCTATTTCTTTTAGCAAGGCCTCTGGCGTGGGCTGAGTTAGTCCTGTGAGAATCCCCAGCCCACCAGCATTGGAAACTGCCGAAGCCAACTCGGCTAGTCCTACCCATTGCATGCCACCCTGGACGATAGGGTGCTCAATACCAAGCAATTTGGTTAATCTGGTTTCCATCGCGCGCATTTCCCCCTTACTTATGCTCTTGCTCTGCACCCCGACTCTAGACTACCGAGCCGATCATTTCGCTGACAGCTCGTGTGTAACTTTTTGTGACTGCACGACTTCTACGTAGCACTCATCTGGCCCACAGGGAGGCCCGAATTGCTTTGTTTTAGCGCACTACAGCCAGGGGACGGCTAGTTTACGTGGTCTGCCTGGGGGGTGCAAAGATAGCGAATTTGT
The DNA here is from genome assembly GCA_022360535.1 of Pseudomonadales bacterium. Lineage (GTDB taxonomy): Bacteria > Pseudomonadota > Gammaproteobacteria > Pseudomonadales > Pseudohongiellaceae > UBA9145. The sequence continues at coordinate 2,196 of JAKSCP010000410.1, forward strand.
GGATTGTCTATGCTATATTCGTGCGCTTTTACCGTCCGCCATAACGAAGCGATTCCTTACTGCGAGAGGAATTTAACAGCAATTGCCCATCGGCCAAGAGACTTTCAAGGGACATTAAAATCCCTGTCACTTTGCCGGTTCATGGAGGCACCTCAAGCTAGAAGCAGTGATAGTCAAAACATAACAACATCACTATCAAAAATAATACTCGCACACCTGCACCAAATGGAGAGAAAAACATGATTCGCAAGTTACTGGTTTCCAGCATTGCGGCGAGCGCTGCTATGGCGGCGTTACCCACTTCTGCGCAGTCCATAGCTGGGTCGGAAGTAATCAATGAGATCGAAGTGATTTCTACAGCTCGGCGCTCTGAAGGCCTGGCTGATATCAATGCTGCAGTTTCAGTTCTCGGTTCCCGTGAGTTGAACCTCATCGCTCTAACTCACTATCAGGAAGCGCTGGATCGACTTCCCGGTGTGAATGTTCACCGCAATAACGGTCAGGAAAGTCTGGCTTCTATTCGATCACCTGTATTTACCGGCGCCGGTGCCTGCGGCGAGTTCCTGGTTGCTGAAAATGGCATTCCACTGAGAGCTGCTGGTTTCTGTAACGTCAATGAGATGTTCGATGCCCATTCCGAGAACGCGCAGCAAATTGAAGTTGTGCGCGGACCCGGCAGTGCCTTCTGGGGCTCCAATGCAGTCCATGGTTTGATCAATGTAGTACTTCCAGAGCCTGGCGACGTTGGCAGTTTAAGACTGGAAGCAGGACCACGTGGCTCCTATCGTGTGCGTGGCGCACTCGGCTATGACTACGGTAATTTCAAACAAGCCATCTACGTAAACGGCCAGGATGAAGAAGGTTATCGTGACGACTCTGGCGTCGATCAGCAAAAAGTCTCCTGGCTGTATAACTACACAACCGCAAATGGTACAGAGCTGGATGGTGGCTTCACTATCAGCAACCTCAATCAGGAAACTGCAGGTTTTGTCGTGGGCACCAATGCCTATGAAGACTCAACGCTGAGAGAGACCAACCCGAATCCTGAAGCGTATCGAGACAGTGCCAGCAGCCGTGTTTGGACGCGCATTACCCAGGAAGTAGATGACTGGGAGATTGTGCTCACTCCGT
>JAKSCP010000155.1 GCA_022360535.1 Pseudomonadales bacterium
GAATAACGCCGAAGATTCTGTCTGGCCAACAGCCTTTGACGGGTCCCGGCCTAGGACTAAAAACCTGGGATTTATTTCTCAGGAGGCACCCGAAAGCGGAAGGGGTGATACCTAGGGAGCGATCTTTAGGGATTAGCCTGGAAACTTGCGGGGAAGGGTTAAAAGAAGAATTACCAGATATCTTGTGCCTCACCGCCCAGATTCTGATAGCTCTACTTAAGGTCCTGTAGAGGGGAAGTCGCTTGCGGCTTCCCCTCTCAAATTTTTATAGCGGCAAAATTCCCCTTTTGTTTAGTCTTTTGTTTCTTCTTTTTTAGATTTCACCGATTTGTGGTTGGCCTTTAATCCTGCGCCACATTCCAGGGCCTAGTTCGCTATCGCCTTACGTATTGCGTCGGCTGTGAATTCGGAGCGAAATTCAATCATGGCCTGCCCCAGGGCAACGGCTTCAGCTAATGGCTCGATAGCAACCCCATTGATCGAGGCGAGACCTGCTGCGACCCTTTGATCAAAACGAACCTGGGATGGGTCTGTCACCATCATCATCGCCGTTACCCAAATGTCGTCGTGGTAACCATCGTGTTGGGTTTCCGCAACGCCGAGCTCTCTCTCGGTGAAGTCTTCTGTTTCAACCCAGCCCGGATCATAGAATTCCCGCACAAAATGAACGCGGGTTTTGCCGCCTGTCCATTTCGCATTGAGTTTGTCTGCCACATTCGCCATCCCACGTTGATTGCCGCCGCTATCGCCGATCAATACGATATCGCTGAAGCCGGCTTGTCTTAAGCTGGCTGCAATGTCAGTCAGCAGTGCCTCGTAGGTTTCCTGGCTCAAACTGATGGAGCCCGGGAAAAGCATGGCGCCGCTTGGTGGTTCGATACTGCCTTCCGGTACAAACTTCACGATAGGTGCGCAAAGAGCATTGCCGAGTTTCTGTGCGATGGCCGGACAGGTCGCTTCCAGAATCAGGTTGTGTTTGCCTGTGGCCAAGTAAGGGCCGTTTTCCTCGATGCCACCGGTGGGGATGATCACTGTTGAAGTCCCGTCTTCAATCAGGTCCCGAATTTCCATCCAGGTGAGTTCTTCCAGCCAGTAAGACTGGCCAGCAGGGATTGGCCGTTCTGCGGCCAATGCTTCAGCCAAATCGGCGTCACTCTGTGCGCTCGCGGTGCAGGCAATCAGCAGGGCAGAAATGCCAAGACCGCGTGCTATAGCGCCGGGTGTCATGAAGGAATTCATTTCCTTTCTCCAATTAACGGTTTCCAATAGTGTTGGCGAGAATTTCGGGTCTGCGCTGCAACACGCCACAAAATTGATACGCTACACTATGTCACAATAAAGTGTAATGTTCTTAGAAAGTTACAATTCGTTTTGAATTAAAATGACGGGCTTTGTAGATTTGTAAAGCATCAGGGCCGGCGTCTAAATTCCTTGGATCGTGACCGCTGGTGTGAGCCATAAGTTCAATTTGCAGACGCGCCGAGTAACTCTTCCTACTATATATATTGTCATTCATAGCCGCATTTTTGTTTCGAACCAAGTAAACCTGTGTCTGCCCCTGTCCGTCATATAGCCATCGTTGTTGCACTGCTGATCCTGGTCGGTTTGGTCCTGATGCTGCTGCCAGGTAACATCGACTCCGGCAGCGGTCCAATTGCCACCACCGAACTGAGTGATGAGGAGCAAATAGCGCGCGGTGAGTATCTGGCACTTGCTGGCAACTGCGTGAGTTGCCACACAGTGGCAGGTGGCGAAACCATGGCAGGTGGCCTGCCATTTCAAACCCCGTTCGGAACCATTTACTCAACCAATATTACCCCGGACCCGGAAACTGGTATCGGCGCCTGGAGCGAATGGGATTTCCTTAACTCATTGCGACATGGGGTGCGCCCCGACGGCGAACACCTGTATCCAGCTTTCCCTTATACCGCCTACACCAAAGTCTCCAATGAAGATATAGCAGCCATTTTCGCTTACTTGAAAAGCTTGCCTCCGGTTAAGCAAGAATCTCCGCAAAATGAACTCGACTTTCCGTATAACCAACGCGCCTTAATGGGTTTTTGGAAGGCCATGTTCTTTGAGCCAGGGGAATTCAAGCCGAATACTGAGCGATCGGCCGCATGGAATCGTGGTGCTTATTTGGTTGAGGCGCTGGGTCATTGCAGCGCCTGCCATTCGCCGCGTAACAGTTTGGGTGCTGAACGGATTGAACTCGCGATGAGTGGTGGGGAGTATTTGGACAGAGTTCATGGTGGGGACTACCGGCCATGGTCTGCGCCTGATCTGACTTCCAGTTCACTAGGTTTGGGTTTGTGGACCCAGGACGACGTGGAGCAGTACCTCAAGACATCCCGTAATGAGTTTTTGGAATCTTTTGGGCCAATGAATGAAGTCATCATCAATAGCACCAGCAAGCTTAGTGATGAGGACATTGCGGCCATGGCAGACTATCTGAAGAGTTTGCCCGCTATCGAGAGAGCAGCGAATGAAGCTCCTTCTGCCCAAATCATGGGTCGAGGACGTACTGTATACAATCTGCATTGCGGGACCTGCCATCTGCCCACCGGCGATGGGGATCCGGAGATGGCACCCAGATTGAACCAGGGTAGTTTGGTAGTGCAGTCACCAAATCCAGCTTCCATGATTAATGTCATTCTTTATAGTCCGGAATTACCAGATCATGGATTACTGCCGAGGTGGCGAGAGCCTATGGAAGAGTACCAGTACTTACTGGACGATGAAGAAGTGGCAGCGGCAGCGACCTTTATTCGCAATTCCTGGGGGAACTCAGCTGGAGTAGTTACCCCGGAACAGGTTGCTCGCCAGCGATGAGTTCAGCCGATGGTTTGAGCTTCTTGCAGTAAGTGGCTTGACCGGCAAAACTGGTGCGGTAGGGTATTGATATCAACTGGCAGGATTGTTTTCGTAAGCGCTGATGTTTACTAGTCATTCAGAGATTCGACCAAAGATTCGTTCAAAGATGCGACAGGCATTGATCGGCGGAATTTGCTGTGCTGCGCTGGTCGGTTGCGGACAGCAGAACGTGGAAACCTTTGAGCCAGCCGATAGCGGATCACTGGTCAGAACCCGCTTGCTTACTGATACACAATACTCCAATACCATCACGCACATCTTTGGTGCGGACATCAGTGATAGTGTGTTGCCACCCATTCCACCGATGGAACGTACTGATGGTTTGCTGGCCTCCGGTGCTGCCTTTGTCGGGGTGACTTCTGATCAGATCTCCCAAATTCAATTGGCAGCGGCGAGAATTGCTGAGCAGGTCGTTGACGAGGAACATCGAGACTTTCTGATTCCCTGCCGTCCGGAATCTCTGACGACAGCTGATTCCGCCTGCGCAGGATTATTTCTTTCTGAGACTGGCAGATTGTTATTGCGCCGGCCGCTAACCGATTCCCATCTGGCCGAGCTCGTCGATGTGGCTGGTTATGCTGCAAACGAAACGGAAGACTTTTACAACGGCCTGGCATTGGCCCTGGAAGCGATCCTCATTAGCCCGGAGTTTGTGTTTATTCTGGAATCCGCCGAA
>JAKSCP010000245.1 GCA_022360535.1 Pseudomonadales bacterium
GGCCAACTCGGCAAATTCTGCTTCGGTGTAGTTTTCTACCGATTTCGTAAACAACCGGGCCTGGGTCTCTGGAGAAATCCAATCCACAATGGTGGAGAGGTAGCTGGCGGTGGGTATGGTTTCATAACTTGCGCGCAGATCATTGAGGGCAGCCAGCACGCGGTGGTTGAACACGGTCTCACCATCTCCGGCGATGAAGATAAACGACGCGTCAGTTGGAATCGGAAACTCCTCATCCATACGCACCAACTCATCCAGGTAGGGATCGCTCTCGGTAAGCAGGGCGTTGAAGGTACCATCGAACTGAGTGTTCAGTAGTCCAATTGCCATCACCACTGAAACCACGGTGCTCATGATAAACAACGGTGTGCGATTGACGACACAGGCGCTGGCAACACGGGTTGCAATTGCGGAGATGTCTAACTTCATGCCTTAACCATTCAAATGCTGTTTGTTGCTCAGCTAATGCGACGACAATGGTCGATCCAACTGTTCACGCCCGTGCTCTGATGTTTCTGCTTGTGCAAGATAAAGTAGAACTTTCTATGCCAGTTACGCTGGGGAGCGGCTAATGGTACCAGCGTTCCCCGTTTAAAGGCTTCTTCCAATGTCAGCCTCGACAGGCATCCAATGCCCAACCCAGCCTCTACAGCGCGCTTGATGCCCTCAGTGTGTTGTAACTCCAAACGCAATTTCAGATTCGGCAGGATACCGCTCATGGCGCGATCGAAAGCCTGGCGGGTACCGGACCCTGGCTCCCGGACAATCCACTCAGCATCCAACAACTGCTGCTCCGACAGCTGTTTGGCAGCAGCAAGGGGGTGGGTCGGGGCACAAAATGGGGTGAGTTCGTCGTCTCGCCAGAATTGCACATTTAAATGGGTGTCCTGTAATTCGCCCTCGATGAGGCCGAGATCGAGTTCGAAGTTGCGAACTTTGGCCGCGATGGCGGCGGTGTTTTCTACGGTGAGTTTGACGTGGGCGCTGGGATGCTCGTTCATGAAATTGGCCATGATGCCTACCGCCAGGTAGTTGCCGATGGTGAGGGTGGCACCAACTTTAAGCTCGCCTACATCGGCCTGGGACTTCAGAGCCTGTTCCAGATCCTGGGCCTGTGAGATCAGTGCCGCTGCCCGTGGACGCATGGCCTGGCCCTGCTCGTTCAATTGCAGGCGTTTGCCATGGCGGTCGAACAGGGGTAACTCGAAGCGTTGCTCCAGTTCTTTCAGCGCTGTGCTGGCGGCAGACTGGGACATCGCGAGCTCTTCAGCGGCCTGGCTGACGTTTTCGTGGTTGGCCACTGCCAGGAAGACTTGCAGCTGCTTGAGAGTGAAGTGCATGGCCAGGAGTATACTCTTATATCGATAAAATAGATAAATATTATAAGAATAATCAATTTTACAGATATACGATTGGTGACTACACTGCGCGCACTGTGAATTAGGAGTACACCGTGGCCAGCATTTCTACCCAAAGCGTTACTGACGTCCATCACTGGAATGAATCCCTGTTCAGTTTTAAAACCACTCGTGATCGCTCATTGCGATTTGAGAATGGACACTTTGTGATGCTCGGAATGGAAGTGGAAGGCAAGCCACTAATGCGAGCCTACAGTATCGCCAGCCCCAACTACGATGAGGAGCTGGAATTCTTCAGCATTAAGGTGCCAGATGGCCCACTTACGTCCAAACTGCAAAACATCAAGATTGGCGATGAGCTATTGGTTAGCAGCAAGCCCACCGGCACCCTGGTTGTTGATCACTTACTCGAAGGACGCAACCTCTATCTGATCAGCACTGGCACAGGTCTAGCTCCTTTCATGAGTATCATTCAGGATCCAGCGGTGTATGAACGATTCGATCGGGTTATCGTCACCCACGGTGTGCGCTACATTTCAGAGCTGGCCTATCAGGATTTCATTCAGCAGCATTTGCCAAACAACGAGTTCTTCGGCGACGAGGTAAAGGACAAACTGCTCTACTACCCAACTGTTACGCGAGAGACTTTTCGTAATCAGGGGCGACTCACCGACTTAATGACCTCGGGTAAGCTGTTTGCCGATCTGGGATTGAGTGTTGCCGACCCGGAGCACGATCGCTTCATGATCTGTGGCAGCCCAAGTATGTTGAAAGACTGTTGCGAGATTCTGGATGGATGGGGCTTTGAAGAGTCACGTCAGGGAATCAAAGCGCACTACGTGATCGAAAGGGCCTTCGTAGAGAAGTAGCGGCGGTGTGCTGCTGACCAGCCAGTGCCTAGAGCGTGCCCAGTTGTTGAGCCATCAGCTCCGCAATGCTATTCACTTCCAGTTTCTTCAGGATATTACTGCGATGAAATTCCACCGTGCTGGCAGAGATATCCAAATCTTCAGCGATACGTTTGATAGTAAAACCCTTGATGGCCAAGTCGTAGACTTCTCTCTCGCGAGCGGTGAGAGAGTGCAGCCTGCGCTTTTGCTCCTGGCTATTGGCAGTGCTGTCCTGGTTCTCTGAGTGTTCCGTTAACGCTTCTTCTATGGCTTCAAGCAGTGCCGCCATGGAAAAAGGTTTCTCCAGAAATCCGATAGCTCCCCCGCGAACCGCGCTGACCACATCCTTGAACTCACTGTCACCTGACATAAAGATAATTGGAAGATGCACTCCACGATCGGCAAGTTGTTGCTGCACGTCCAGACCGGAGATTCCGGGCAAATGGTTATCCAACACGATGCACCCTTTATCGCCGAATGATTCAACTTGCAGAAAATTCTGGCTCGAGGAATAGAGCTCAGTTTTAAAGCCTTGAGTCGACAGATAGAGTGCGAACGCATCCAGAATCTCCGGATCATCGTCAACTAAATGGATGGTGTACTCTTCTCTGCCTGTTTCCACGGCCATTGCTTCCCTTACCAGATGCACTATCGAACTAGCGCCACAAGCTAACACGGGGTGCTCTACCCCTGTACTCGGGAAAACCCCAGTCTCGTAATTTAACGCAATGGCTTGGTAACAGGCACAAAAAAAGGGAGACAAAGTCTCCCTTTTTTGAATTTCGAGTGGGATCAGAAGATGGCGACCAGACAGCCTTTAGAATCAGGGATGCCGTCCATATCAACCACACCACCAGCCATGATTGTATTCAGCGCATCTTTTAGATAATGCTCACTGGCAAAGTTACGCTGCGTTTCATAACCAAGCTGATCGTTGATTGGACCACGATACAAAACTTCCTTGGTGCGTGGATCGACTACGAAAACTTCAGCGGTGCGCTCAACGCCCAGAGCTTTGGCCAGGGCCTGACCTTCATCCTTCATAATCGGAAAGTCGATGCCGAATTCTTCCGCTTCCTTGGCAATCCTCGGAATGGCGTCCTGGATATTAGAATTAAACATGGTGAAACCAATGTTCTTGTCTGCATACTCGTCACGCACTTCGCGGTAGTTAGGCAACGCGATGCGGGCAATCGGGCAGCCTACACCCTGCACGTAAAACACAGCGTAGTCATACTTCTCGTAGTCTTTCAAAGTGTGGGTATTACCCAAATGGTCAGTCAATTCGAAATCCGGAATTGAACGCAACCAGTCATCAGCTAGTACAGCCGCTGACGCAAATACTACGGTCACTGAAATGAGGAGTTTGCTCAGCAATTTCATCATTTGGCTCCTTGTTGTAAATCCAGCACTCGCGGCCAGATTTAACTTCTATTACTCCTGATATGCTTTACGCTAAATCAATATTTGGTTGGGTAACCTGGTCTGAATCGGTGGAATTCCAAGACCGTTGTGCCAATCGGTTTAATCAGTAGACCTCACCAGTGGCTGAAAGGTTACTTTCAAGTGGGAATAATGGTAGCAATATTCACCTGTTGGGCACAGGTCGATTCGTCTCAAAATCACAGTTTGTTGCACTCCATTTTGAACCTCATTTTGCTTCGATAAAGGTAAAAATAAACTATATAATTCAATGAGTTAAAGAGGGGTTAGTTCTCTGTAGATTTTAGTAACTGATATCCTATGCGACACTGTGACGCAGTGATCCTGGAAGCGTCAAAATTCGTTAACTTGTTTAGCATTCATTAAGAAAAAACCAGTGAGTAGCTGGCCAAAGTTGGTGAATCGTAAACTGCCTTGAAAACGCGTATAGTTGGCCCACTCAGAAGCATTCCCGATCAAGTTCCTTCCCTGATATGGCACGTTCCCAAGTAGCTCGGCTTTACAGCCAAATCGTCTTTGGTAAACCGGTTCTCGTCATCAGCCTGTTGCTGTTGGTGGTGGTTTTTTTCGCCTGGTATGCCCAGTACTTTCGACTGGATGCATCCGCTGATTCCTTATTGCTGGAAAACGATCCGGATCTGGAGTTCTCCCGTGAAGTGAATATCCGTTATGGGATCCGGGACTCCGTCATCGTGGCCTACACCCCGGAGGGCGAGTTATTCGATCGAGCCGAACTGGCGAAGATGGAACGTTTACGTCAGGACTTGCTGGCAATAGATCGTGTGCAGTCTGTGGACAGTATCCTGAATGTGCCGATTTTTGGCGACACCCCGCTGACCGGCATTTCCGAAGACTACCTCACTCTCATGGATGAGGAGACCGACTTGTTATTGGCTCAACAAGAGATCATGAGCAGTCCGGTTTTTCAGAATGCCCTGCTCAGCCCCGATGGTGAAACTGCGGGCATGCAGGTCAGCTTCGCTATCGATCAAACAGCGCGCGGGCTGATCAGCCGCCGCACTGAATTGAGAAATCTCGAGCTTGCTGGCGACATCAGTCCTGAACAGATTCAAGAACTGGCTGCCATCGAGGCAGAGTATGCCGAGTACAGTGTCGGGGCGGCGGACCGGCAACACCAGATCATCGGCGAGATTCGAGCCACCCTCGACAACTATCGGGATGGGGCGCAGATCTATTTAGGCGGTGCGCCTATGATCGCGGACGATCTGGTGACATTCGTTCAGGGCGATCTCAATAATTTCAGCATCGCGGTGGTACTGCTGATTATCTTTGCTCTCGGCATCATTTTCCGCAGAGTGCGTTGGGTTGCCATGCCGCTGATCTGTTGCGCCGCAGCAGGAACCATCATGGTCGGCCTGCTTGGGTTGATGGATTGGCGAGTGACCGTGGTCTCTTCCAACTTCATATCCCTGCTGCTGATCATTACGATTTCACTGACGGTGCATCTCACCGTGCGTTACCGGGAGTTGCGCGCAACCCGCCACTATAGCGACCATGACAAATTACTGCGCCATGCTGTCCTCAGCATGTTTCGCCCTTGTCTCTATACCGCGCTCACTACAGCAGTCGCGTTCGGCTCGCTTTTGGTCAGTGGCATCCTGCCAATTATTACCTTTGGCTGGATGATGATGATGGGTGTGGCGACTGCACTTATCGTCGCCTTTACCCTGTTCCCATCTATCATGAGCCTGTTGCAGAAAGATGATACGAAGATGTCATCGCAACTGAAGCTGAATCTTACCGGCGCTTTAGCCAGGGCTACCGACAAACTGCGCATGAACGTGTTGGTCATCTATACCCTGGTACTGGCTTTCAGTGTCATGGGCCTGTCCATGTTACGTGTAGAAAACAGCTTCATTGATTACTTCCGGGAAAGCACCGAGATTTATCAGGGCATGGCGTTATTTGACGACAAGCTGGGTGGAACGTTGTCGTTCGATGTAGTCATTGATTTGCCGGAGCAAGGCGCTGGCTCAGACGATGGGTTCGATGACGGCTTTGATGATAGTTTCGATGACGGCTTCGATGATGGTTTTGACGATGGATTCGATGACGGTTTTGGTGACTCTGGGAATGACGATGCTTATTGGTTCACTGCACCCAAAATGCAGCAGATCAAATCTATCCATGAGTACCTGGACAATGATGCACAGACTGGCAAGGTGCTTTCTTTTGGGGCGATCGTGCAGCTGGCTGAGATTCTCAATGGCAATCAAGAAGTAGATGGATTTCTGTGGGCTATTCTTTACAACCGAATTCCGGAAACCTTGATGTCCACTGTGTTAACGCCATTCGTCTCGATTGCTGACAACCAGACACGATTCAATGTTCGGGTGATTGAGTCGGCGCCAGATCTCAATCGCAATGAACTTCTGCAACGCATCGAAGCTGGAGTGGAAGAAGAGTTTGGATTTGAAGATGACCAGGTGAGGCTCACCGGTATCCTGGTGATGTACAACAATGTACTGCAGAGTCTGTTCCAATCGCAGATTCTGACTCTGGGCGTGGTCATGCTAGCTATCATGTTGATGTTTTTGACCTTGTTCCGTTCACTTTATATCGCCGTGATCTGCATCATTCCCAATGCGATTGCAGCCGCCTTCGTACTTGGCATTATGGGGTGGCTGAACATTCCACTCGATATTATGACTATCACGATCGCGGCGATCTCAGTAGGCATTGGAGTCGATAACACAATCCACTACATGCATCGATTCAAACGTGAATTCCCACGCTTTGGAAATTATCGGGAAACCATGTTCTTCTGTCATAACAGCATTGGTCGTGCCATGTATTTCACTTCAATGACAATCGTGGCAGGTTTTTCCATTCTGGCTCTCTCGAATTTTATTCCAACCATTGTGTTTGGATTGCTTACCAGTCTTGCCATGTTAGTTGCCCTGACAGGGTCACTGACTTTGCTGCCGCAGCTGCTCATCACCTTTAAGCCGTTGGGTCCGGAGACGGTAGAGAACGCATAAGCCCTCGGTTTGCCCGCTGTTGAATCGGCACTTGATTGTGTTTAATCTGCCGATTCGATAAGTGCCCATGGCTGAGCTATCGGTCGCTGCGAGAAGTGGCGGTTTGAGAAGGAAGTGATGCGTCAAACACAGAAGAGGAGCTGCCGGAGACTTTGCGTCTTGTTGATTCTTGGATTCCTGGCAGCTTGCAGCGTCGAAGAATCGGACCAGCCAGTGACCTTGTTGGATACTTATCTGCAAGATCCCGTCGCATTGGAACGGGGTCGGCTCTTATTCGAAGGCAGCTGCGCAAGCTATTGTCATGGCACAGCGCCGCAAGATGGAGAAGATGTAGATCTGTTCGATTGCCAGTGGAAATATGGCGGCACCAATGATGATATTTTTCGTATAGTGACCACTGGCATCCCTGAAACTCGAATGGTGGGGTTTGGCAACAATTTTCCAGAAGGACAAAACGATTTGTGGATGCTTATTGCTTATCTGCGTAATGAGCAACAAGTCTGTGATCAAATTTGATTAGAGTTGAGAAAGATAGAGGAATACCAGCAGTGCATAGTTACCAGGATGAAGAAAAGGAAGAAATGAAAGACGGCAAGGGTGGCCGCTCAGGCTTTATGGATGAAAAGTTATTTAAATCCAGGGCCATCACCATTTTTGGCAATATCGATGACAAACTTGCCCGAGGAGTCACTGAAAAACTGTTGGCACTGGCTGCAGAAAATAGTGATCCAATTACTATCTACATTAGTTCTCCAGGTGGCCACGTAGAGTCCGGTGATGTTGTCTATGACATGATTAAGTTCATCACACCAGAGGTTAGAGTTGTCGGCACAGGCTGGGTGGCAAGTGCTGCTACAACGATCTTCCTCGCTGCAAAGAAAGAGAATCGTTTCTGCCTGCCTAACACTCGCTTTTTGGTTCACCAGCCATTAGGTGGTGCCAGAGGTGATGCAACGGATATCGCTATTCAAGCAGAGCAGATCGTAAAAATGCGGGCACGGATTAATCAGTTGATTGCAGAAGAAACCGGCCAGCCTCTGGAGAGAGTTGCTCAGGACACCGATCGTGATTACTGGATGACGGTAGAAGAGGCCATCGAGTACGGTATCGTCAGCAAAGCAGTACGCTCCGCTTCAGAAATTTCTTAGAAACAGATTCTTCTTAGTCTTCGAGTTTTCTAAAGATCGCCTGGCGGTCTTTAGAAAGCACGCATACCACCATGAAGTCAGGAACGCAGGACGCGGCAAAGGCGCGGGCTGTCGTCTCATCGATGAGTTCCGCCTGAATGACCCCGGTTGCCCCTGCGTAGTTCACCGAAACGGTGGCTACATTACCATTCACTTCACCGTCTTCGTTGGTCCAGAGCTGACCCATGGACTCGATTTGGTCGATCTTCATGATGCCATTGACGACGGTCACACCAACCTGGAAGAGGGTACCGTCAGCGATCCACTTCCCGTCCCAAACGCTGGCCCCTTGCGACCAGGCTGCATTGCTGGAACCAACAAGCAGCAGGCAAAGGAATAAACGAACTGTGGCTTTATTGCGCAAAACTCAATCCCACACCAAATAATTGTCCATGGTAGATGGCCACCAAGCCATAGAGTACAAGACCGATTGCTATGGCAATTCCGTCCCAAACAATCGAAGGTGCTTTTGCTGGCGGCTGGTAGTTGATCCCAAGGCTGATGAATTTGACGCCAGCCCACACAGTGAAGCCTCCAAACAGTAGCATCGAAGCAAGATCCCCGTTTGCCCAGAGATGGGCGATGCCCCAAAGAAAGGTCCCGAGCAGCATGGGATTGCGGAGATTGGCACGCATTAGTGAAGGTGGGACGTTACCCGCAACAATCAGAATGAACGCAGGTAGCATCAGGAAATGGCTGATATTGCGCCATTCAAAGCGTGGTTCCCAGACCATGGAAAACTCAGCCTGAGCCTTGCCAATAATGATGAGAGCAAGCCCCAGCAAGGTCAAAAGTGAATAGGCACCCAGGTAGGCGTTTTTGGACGGAAAGCCCGCGATCACGCGGTCTCTGAGCCCTAGCTCCCGCAGTAGATGGAGCAGAAAAAAAAGCAATAAGCCTACGACAAGCAGCAGCATGGCTCTGAGGTCCCCCTTGAGGCGGGATAGTCTAGCACGGCTTCGCCACAGGTAAATTTATTTAATCGTTTGACTTAATCAAACGATTAAATAATAATCCACCACCATAACCCGGCCCCACAGACCTCTCCGGCTGCTTAGTCCTTTGTGAGAGATTCCGGAAACACCAGTTGATCGAATTAAAAAGAGGAAGA
>JAKSCP010000235.1 GCA_022360535.1 Pseudomonadales bacterium
AAAAACTGATAGCCATCCTTGGTGTGGGTATTGCTTTGTGGCATTGCGCCGCAGTAGTTGTCCAGAGAAAAGCCAAACTCAGTATTTGTTTGGGCGTGCAGCGCAGCCAGACCAGTGCCGAGCCGATTCCAGAAATCACCGGGCTTGTTGCTCTGCCCCAGATCTTCCAGCAGGATGAAATGGTCAGAGCAGAACAGCACCTGCGGAACGCGCAGAGTCTGGCTCTCATGCAGTGCATTCAGACCTGCTGCTTCGGCAGCAAATATACCCGGTGGCGGCAGCGGGTGTTGCTTGAGGATAGCCGTTGAGCCGGTGGACAGTTGTAAGCGGCTAACTTCACTGATGCAGCCGCCTGAGAGCGATTCCCGGGCCCGAATGTCGCCGAGACCTTCCGATTTTAGCCAGGATTCGAGGGTGTGAGACATGCCTGCAGTCTACGGCAATTACGCGCTATAATCGCTAATCCTTTGGCGCCAATTCAGCAGGTGGTTCTATGCTTAGAAAGCTGAGAAAAAAAGAGTTGGAAGCAGTATCCCAGGCAAGCAGTTTGCTGGTAGGAGCATTTTTTGCGCTAAGCGTTCAGGCGCAATCATTGAGTAGTGTCACAGATGAAATCTGTGTGCGCGGCGACTGTGTAGAGGGCGAGGGAACACTGGAACTCAGCACACCATTCGGTAAGGGTCGCTACACCGGCGACTTCGTGGATGGAGAGTTCCAGGGCAAGGGTCGGCTGGAAATACCCATTTCCTGGACCCAGCGCGAAGTCTATGTGGGTGACTGGATCGCAGGCATTCGCGAGGGAAGGGGCACGCACTGGAACGGCAAAGGCAACCTCTATATTGGTGAGTGGCGCGAGAACAAGCGAAACGGCCAGGGATCCTATTTCTTCAACCTGCCTGAATGGCGAGAGAACCAGCACACCGAGTTTTGGCTAAAGGAAAACACCGAGAACTATACCGGTGAGTTCGTCAACGATCATTTCCAAGGTCAGGGTACTTATCGCTGGGCTGATGGCAAACGTTATATCGGTGGCTTCTTTGCCGGTGAAAAACATGGCCACGGAACGTTCTATTACGACATCACCAGCACTGCCCGGCAACAGGTTTGGGAATACGGTGAGTTTATTCGCTAGTATTCGGTCCGCTCATTAAGTTTCTTACTGGTCTCTGAAATAAATGGATTTAGAATCACTGCGTCGTGAGTACAAGGGCGGTCTGCGTCGCGAAGATCTGGCGGACAGTCCTTTCGATCAGTTTGAAAACTGGATGGTAGAAGTTCTTAAGTTGGGCATTGTCGACCCAACCGCTATGACCATTGCCACTGTGTCACCTGACGGACAACCGAGTCAGCGCATCGTTCTGCTGAAGCATTTTGACGAGCAGGGATTTGTCTTCTACACCAATTACTCCAGTCGTAAGGCTCAGGAACTCACCAACAATTCGCTGATCAGTCTGCATTTTCCCTGGCATACCGTAGACCGGCAGGTGAAGATTTGTGGTAGCGCCTCCAAAGTTTCGGCAGCAGAATCGCTGAAGTACTTCGTATCCCGACCCAGGGAGAGTCAGATAGCAGCTATTGCGTCTCAGCAAAGTGCACGACTGTCATCGCGAACAGTGCTGCTTAATCAGTTCGAAGCCCTGAAGCAGAAATTTCAGCAAGGTGAAATTCCGCTGCCGGATTTTTGGGGAGGCTATCGGGTAGAGCCGACGGAGTTTGAGTTCTGGCAAGGCAGCGAGAACCGGCTGCACGACAGATTTCGTTACCTGCGTACTGATGACGCTTGGCAAGTTGATCGCCTGGCGCCCTGAGGTTTACCAGCGCTTCAGTTTTTTCTTTTCCAGTACTCGCTTCAGACGTGCATATTGAGGCAGCCCGCCTTTGTAGTCTGGAGGGTCTTCACCGACAATAAGCGGGGCGAAGTAGTCCCGGGCCTTATCAGTAATGTGGAAACCGTCACGACTGATGAAGTCACGAGGCATCATCTTCTCTACGTTCGCAACATCTGAGAGTTTGGCTTCTCCGATGCGCCAGCTGTATTTCTTGCCTTTGCCACGCACGATGATTGGCATCACTGCATTTTTGCCTGCCAGCGCGAATTCCACAGCGGCCTTGCCAACGGCATAGGCCTGATCCACGTCGGTGGCTGACGCTATGTGACGCGCCGAGCGTTGCAGGTAGTCGGCGACTGCCCAGTGATACTTATAGCCCAGTTCATCCTTGACCATGTTAGCCACGAAAGGCGCAACACCACCCAGTTGTACGTGCCCAAAGGCATCTTTGCCACCAGCATCGGCGAGAAACCGACCGTCTTTGTGCTTGGCGCCTTCAGAAACCACAATCGCGCAATAGCCAAATTTCTTGACGCAGGATTTTACTTTGCGCAGAAACTTGTCCCGGTTGAAGGGAATTTCTGGAAACAGAATAATATGAGGAGCGTCACCCTCTTGCTCAGTGGCCAGTCCTGCAGCGCCAGCGATCCAACCGGCGTGTCGACCCATTACTTCCATGACAAAGATCTTGGTCGAGCTTTCACACATGGAAGCCACATCAAGGCCAGCTTCTCGAATGGAAACAGCGACATACTTTGCAACCGAACCGAAACCAGGACAGTTATCGGTGAGGGGCAGATCATTATCAACAGTTTTTGGAATACCAATACAGGTAATGGGAAAGTCCATCTCCAGACTGAGTTTGGACACTTTGTTAGCGGTGTCCTGGGAATCGCCGCCACCGTTATAGAGGAAGTAACGAATGTTGTGCGCTCGAAACACATCCATCAGTCTTTCGTATTCTTTCTTGTTTTCCTCGTAGGATTTGAGTTTGTAGCGACATGAGCCAAATGCGCCAGCAGGTGTCTTGCGCAAGGAGGCAATGGTTTTAGCAGATTCCTTACTGGTATCAATCAGGTTTTCTTCCAGCGCACCGACGATGCCATTTAGTCCGGCATACACTTTTCCTATCTTGTCTCTGTGCTGACGGGCTGTTTCGATTACGCCACAGGCGCTGGCATTGATTACGGAAGTGACGCCACCAGATTGGGCGTAGAACAGATTCGGTTTTGGCATAGTGTAAATCTACTGCTGATCGACATGCGCCTGGAGGTAAGCGTTGGCGCTGAATTAACGGAGGCCTATGGTACTCGCTGCCGTCTGCCCTTGCCAGTGTTCGAGGTTTGATGCAACAATCGTTGCCCTTTTGAGAAAAGCCTTTGGTAGTTAACAACTTATGATGCGACTCATAATCGGCATGTCAGGCGCAAGTGGAGTCATCTACGGCATTCGTCTGCTGGAAGTCCTGCGACAGGAGAAGGGTGTCGAAACTCACCTCATCATGTCAGAAGCGGCAAAAATGAACATCGCCGTGGAGACTGACCGATCGGCCAACGATGTCAAAGAGATGGCCGATGTCGTCTATTCCAATAAAGATATTGCTGCAACTGTCGCCAGTGGCTCGTTTAAAACCGATGGCATGATCATCGCTCCATGTGCCATCAAGACGCTCTCTGCAGTCGCCAATTCCTATGCGGATTCCTTGATCGTGCGCGCCGCCGATGTGGTGTTAAAGGAAAGGAGGCGTCTGGTCCTGGTGCCGCGGGAAACACCTTTGCACACGGGACATTGTGAGTTGCTTTATAAGGCCAGCCAGATTGGTGCTGTCATCGCACCGCCGATGCCTGCTCACTATATAAAGCCCCAATCGATTGATGATCTGATCGATCATCATGTAGGCCGATTGCTGGATCTTTTCGATTTGGATCCTGGATTGGTTAAACGCTGGTCCGGAACCCGTACTGACACCTGATCGTAATTTCACACTAAGTTGTTTACGACCATGAGTTCTGCCACGCATCTGATCCTGCCTAAAATCTCATTGGCAATCGTTATGTGCCTGCCGCTGATCCTGTTCGCCCAGTCAGATCGGTATGAGGCTGCATTCGAGGCAGTGGCAGCCAGTGGTTTCGATGGGGTAGCGGCGGTTTCCGTCGGTGGTGAATCGCCGAGGTATGCCGGTTTTGGCCGTGCACAGCAGCAGGGTTTGTCTGCGAGCCAGATTCAGGTAGATATCGGCTCCATCACCAAGACTGTGACAGCGGCAGCGGTGCTGCATGCAGTGGACGCTGGTTTGCTGTCGGTGGATCAGACGCTCGAAGACTTTTTTGCCGATGTGCCGGATGACAAGGCAGAAATCACCGTCCATCAACTGCTAACACACTCAGCCGGATTCAGAGGGTCCATAGGCAGGGACAGCGAAAAAACATCTCGCGATGATTACATAGACGAGGCACTGAGGCGGCCACTAAGATTTGATTCCGGGTCCAGCTATAGCTATTCCAATGTTGGCTATTCGTTGCTGGCAGCAATCATTGAAATTGTCAGCGGGGTCAGTTACCAGGAGTATTTGTTAGGAAATTTCTTGCCTGGCTCAGATCAGCCCAGGTTGGGTTATGGTGCCGTGCATGACGAAGCACGCTCACTTAGAAACAGGCGCGGCAGAACTGTAGCCAGAGTGAGTTGGGGAGGCGACCAGGCCTGGTGGCATCTAATTGGCAACGGTGGTCTGGTGGCCAGCACCGAAGACATGTTGAATTTTTTGCGTCGCCTGGTTGATGGGGAGCTTTTATCGGAAGCGTCTCAGCAGCTTATGTTCACTCCGCATGTGCGTGAAGTGCCTGATGACACTTACTACGGATATGGTCTGGTAGTGGATACCAGTAGTCGGTGGGGCGACTACTATTGGCATAACGGCGGTAATGGTACTTATCACTCGCGCTGGACTTACCTGGTCGGTCTGGATGCAGTTGTCTTCGCAGCAGGGCTGGGCAGGCCCGATTCCGATCAGGCAGCTAGGGAAATTCAGATTCAAATCAGCGACTAGTGCCCGGAAGCGTCGCATCCCACTTCTTTGATGCCCAATTGATCAAAAATTAACCAGCAATAGATTCCCAGCCAGTTGCAGGGACAACTGAGGTAAATATTGTGCGATGTCCCGCGATTTGGTCGATTCAGGGTTGACTGAATTCTCTGGCAATGGTGTTCTAAGCGCTCGGTATATGCTTCACCTAGCGATGAAATAAGAGAAGGAGCGCAGGACTTATGCTAACTAAAGGAACTGGCTTCGCCCGCTATTCGAAGGGCTTATGTTTTTTTGTATCGCTCATCTGGCTGGTTTTGGCTGTCTTGTCTTTCACCAGTGGCAGTGAAAACAGCACGATTAATGGCTTTCTGTGGTTGGCAGGTGCATTGGCCTTCGCCATCTCGGGTATGACGCTGGGTCGCAGTTCCGGAAATGAGGCGCCAGCGTCGACCGAAGCCAGCGACTAGCTTACAGATTTGTTTTCCAGGCTACTCAGCCTCACTGAGTGTTTGCATGCGGGAAATAATTTGCTGAA
>JAKSCP010000412.1 GCA_022360535.1 Pseudomonadales bacterium
CCCAGGGCAATCATGGCGTGGGTCAGTGAAATGTCCTTATTCTCCAAACGTTTCAGGTAACGCATCATCTCCGTTTCGCTGTGATAGCGATTAAAGATGGGGTGGGACAGGTATGCCGACTCACGTAATAAACCGTCGGGAACTACAGATTTCAAATCGCCCTGGATGATCGCGTTGTCGAGTTTGCTTACATCGAGAGCCGACGCGCTGTCTCCCAGAATAACCTGCCACAAGGTTTCCACTTGTTGTTCATCGGTGCACTCGTCAAGACTCAGGCTAATAGTGTGATGAGTGACCACACGATCCATGCGTAAGTTGACGCCAGCCTCTGCCGCGCGTTGTGCAATTTCCATGGCTTGATCTTCACCAACAGCCAGCGTGATGGTGTCGAAGAAATTGTCATTTACTACCGTAATTCCTTGTTGTTGCAGTCCCGCCGCAAGGATATGAGTCAGCCGGTGAATGCGATTGGCAATTCGGCGAATGCCATCGGGACCGTGATACATGGCATACATTGCCGAGATGTTGGCGAGCAACACCTGTGCCGTACATATGTTGCTGTTGGCTTTTTCGCGGCGGATATGTTGTTCGCGAGTCTGCAACGCCATGCGATAGGCTTGTTTGTTGCGACTGTCTACCGATACACCAATAATGCGTCCGGGTACCGCTCGCTTGTAGTCATCGCGGGTTGCAAAGTAAGCAGCGTGTGGACCACCGTAGCCCATGGGCACACCAAAGCGTTGTGTGCTGCCTAGAACCACATCGGCACCCATTTCACCAGGTGGCTTCAGGATAGCAAGGCTCATGAGATCGGCAGCGACGATAGCGATGGCTTTCGCTGCATGCAATTGATCGATGTTGTGACTCAGGTCGTTCGCATCGCCCAGCATCGATGGGTATTGGAAGATGGCACCAAATAACTCATCTTTATTAACCTGATCAAACTCTCCTATTACTAAGTCGAAACCAAAACATTCGGCGCGGGTTTTGATCACATCGATAGTCTGTGGAAAGCAGTTGGCATCAACATAGAACTTGTTGGCACCACGGTTCTTGCTTACGCGTTTGGCAAGCGCCATCGCTTCTGCTGCTGCAGTCGCTTCATCCAATAGCGAGGCGTTGGCCAATTCCATAGCCGTGAGATCCAGCACCATCTGTTGGAAGTTCAGCAGGCATTCCAATCGGCCCTGGGATATCTCAGGTTGATACGGGGTATAAGCGGTATACCAACCAGGGTTCTCTAGCACGTTGCGGACGATGACGTTTGGGGTGATGGTGTCGTAGTAACCCAAACCAATATACGAGCGCGTAGCCTTGTTCTTATCAGCAAGCGCCTTGAGTTGGGCCAGTGCTTCACTCTCATTAACGGCACCGGCCATCGCCAGCGGTTTTTTCAATGCGATGGATTCGGGAACTGTTTTTTCCACCAGGCGCTCTAACGACTCCAGGCCCAATGTCTCCAGCATCTCCTGAATCTGCTGGTCATCGGGTCCGATATGGCGGTCGACAAATTCACCGGCGTATTGCAGCGACTCGAGACTGTCAGACTGAGAATTGGCTAGAGCAGAAATTTGGTTTTCAGTTTCCATAGCAGAGCATCACATCAGAATAAATAAACCACCGATACAGCGATTACTGTCCGGGTCTTGCGTTCGCGTAAGGGTAATTACGCGTGGGATCAGCAGAAGGATTTGTCTGCTTATTCGTCGTCGCAATGATCAGAATAGGCTTCGGCGTCCATCAGTTCGTCCAATTCCAGCTCTGCTTCATCACTCAATTGCACCTTGAAGAACCAGCCATTGTCGTATGGGCTGGAATTTACGGTTTCCGGTGCATCCAGCAGGGTGTCATTCACTTCAGTGACTTCGCCAGAGACCGGACTGTAAACATCGGAGGCAGCTTTTACCGACTCGACCACTGCTACCTCTTGCTTGGCATTCACCGTGGCGCCAAGCTCTGGCAATTCCACAAAGACGATGTCACCCAGTGCATCCTGGGCGTGGTCACTAATACCTACCGTGGCGACACCGTTGTCATCGACCTTAACCCATTCATGGGAAGCGGCGTACTTAAGATCGTCGGGGAAATTGCTCACGGATGGCCTCTCTTCTTATTCAAAAACCTTTTTGCCAAAACGCACGAAATTGGGGCGGACTTTCCTGACCGGAACCAGTTTTCCGCGCATCTCAACCTGGCAGGATTCACTATTCACGGGGATTCTAGCTAATGCGATTGAATGCTTCAATGTAGGAGAAAAGCTGCCGCTGGTGATGATGCCATCACCATTTTCGGTCTTCACAACCAGGCCTTCTCGCAGTACGCCACGCTCTTCCAGCACCAGTCCTACCAGCTCAGGAAGGTGTCCCTTACGCTGTTGATCGGCATGGGCAACAATCGCCTCGCGACCGATAAATTGGCGATCTTCCGGCTCCCAGGCAATGCTGAATTCCATGTTGGCGGCGATGGGTGACACAGTCTCGTCCATGTCGTGGCCGTACAGATTCATGCCTGCTTCCAGGCGCAGAGTGTCGCGTGCACCCAAGCCAACGGGTTTCACGCCGACCGCCAATAGCTGATCCCAGAAGTCTTCTGATTCTTCGGTTGGGATGATGAGTTCCAGACCCTTCTCACCGGTATACCCGGTACGGGCAATGAACCATTCGCCAAGCATCACACCTCGGAAGTTACCCAGGGCGCGCACAGCTTCGGCTTTTTCTGCATCCAATAAACCACAGACGCGCTCGATGGCCTCCGGGCCGTGTACTGCCAAGATAGCAAGATCGGGTCGCTCATTGAGTTCGACCTTGTAGCCTTCGGAGACTTCCTGCATCCAGGCCAGGTCTTTCTCGCGGGTGGCACAATTGACCACCACTCGGAATCCAGATTCCATGCGATAGACGATGAGGTCATCTATAACACCGCCCTCAGCATTTAACATGGCGCTGTAGAGTGCTCGCCCAACAACATCCAACTTCGCCACATCGTTGGCTAATAGTTTGCGCAAATAGGATTCGGCGGCGGGGCCTTCCACGTCGACGATAGTCATGTGGGAGACATCAAACACACCAGCGTCTGTGCGCACCTGGGTGTGTTCCTCCAACTGGGAACCGTAATGAATAGGCATATCCCAGCCGGCAAAGTCGATCATCTTGCCGCCAGCGTCGATGTGCTTCTGGTAAAGGGGAGTTTTC
>JAKSCP010000202.1 GCA_022360535.1 Pseudomonadales bacterium
AACGCGGCCCAGCATCTTGAGCGCCGCAAAGACGATATGGACGCCGATTACCTCTCCAAAGACTACCTTGTAAACATCGCCTGAATTCCAACCGGGGATTTCGGTAGTCTTAAGATAACGGCACTCCAGGTGTACGGGTGCTTCCGCAATGCGTGGTGCTTTGACCAAATTTGCCTCCACAGGGGTGAGTCCGGTCAGTGCGATCTCATCGCTTTTCGGGGGCAAAGTCGCTGAGGATGCGTTCATTTGTTCCCGTGTTTCCCAGGTCGCCAGATTGCAGAGAAACTCACCACTGACTTCCGCGTTACGTGCTGAGTCCTTTAAACTGTCGTCATTGCCGCTGCTTCCAGCGGAAAACATAACGGTGGGTGGTCGGTAACACACCGCGTTGAAAAAACTATAAGGTGCCAGGTTGAACACACCATCTGCATCAACAGTAGAGATCCAGCCTATAGGTCGGGGGATGATCAAACTGTTAAAAGGGTTCTTCGCCAGTCCGTGGTCGCCGTTTTTCGGTTCGTAAAACATGATTGCCCTTGCTCAATAGGTCACAGCATGAGTTTAGCTCCGGATACTAATGAATAGGAAGAACCTTATTTAGATAATAGTTGACCGATATGTGGTAAAACACAGTCTCCCTGTAAAGAGTAAACAATGAGTAACGACAAGCCCCTGGCTGGCTATACAGTCATCGATTTTTCTGCCGTGTACGCGGGCCCTATCTGCGCTCGCTTTCTGTTGGACTGTGGTGCCGACGTCATCAAGATAGAGCCACCGGGAATCGGCGACCTGACCCGAGGTGCGGGAGGCATGACTCCGGCATTCGTGCATTTCAATGCCGGCAAGCGCAGTCTTGCCATAGACCTGAAGACACCCAAAGGTCAGCAGTTGGCGCGAGATCTGATTCGGCAGGCAGATATCGTGGTACAGAATTTTCGGCCGGGCATCATGGCACGCTTTGGATTGGACTACGATAGTCTGAAAGAAGAGCAGCCAGACCTCATCTATTGTTCCATCTCTGGCTTTGGACAAAGCGGCCCCTGGGTAGATCGAGCTGCATTCGCGCCCATCGTGCATGCTGCCAGTGGTTTTGATTCAGTGTTTGCGGCCGGGCAGGACGATGCGGAGAAGCGACCACCAAACTGGGAAATCATGGTGGCTGATATCCTTACCGGTGCCTACGCCTTTGGAGCAATTCAGACAGCCTTGTTGGGTCGTGAAAGGTTTGGTGGAGGAGAACATCTCGACGTCAGCATGATGGACGCGATGATGACTCTGATACCGGCCCAGTTGCAGGCTGCACAGATGGAAGAGCCACTGCCAATTGGGCGCTTCTATCCGGTGAAGACCCAGGACGGTTTCGTCATGGTAACGCCGATTTCCAACAAGAACTTTGAAAGTCTCTGCGATTTGTTGCAACGACCCGAGTTGTTGGAAGATCCTCGTTTTGTGTTCGGTCCGCGCACCAGGCACTTTCGTGAGCTCGCCGCCGAGGTGGAGAAGTGGTCCCAGACACTGACTACCAAACAGTGTGTTGACGCGTTTAATGGGGCAGGTATTCCCTGCAGCGATTATGTGGAGCTGGATGAACTGTTCACCCATCCACAGTCGTTGGAACGAGAATCCTTTTCAAAAGTAAGCGTTGAACAGTTTGGCGAGTTCCTGATTCAGACGTTGCCAGTGCGTTTTCAGTGGATGAACAACAAACCCGCAGACTGGGCCGCTGAGTTAGGTCAGCATAATGAAGAAGTGCTGGGCGGTGTACTGAATTTGAGCGCGGAAGAAATTCAACAACTGCGTACAGAGAAAGTAATCCCCTAACTGCCGTATGTGACATAATTCCCAAAAAATCAGTAAGTCACTACCTTGAACTCCAACGATATCGGACTAACTCTGGCTAGCTGCGCCTTCTTCATGGCGCTGGTTGCCTTTGTGTCCTGGCGTAAAACCCGAGGTGAGGTAGATACCCAGGAAGGTTATTTTCTCGCTGGTCGTGGTTTAAGCGCGGTATTTATCGCCGGGTCCCTGCTGTTAACCAATCTTTCTGCTGAGCAGATGATTGGTCTCAACGGCAGCGCCTATGGTTTCAATCTCAGCAGCATGGCCTGGGAAGTGACCGCAGCCTTCGCCACTGTGTGTATGGCCTTTATTTTTCTACCGCGATATCTGGCCGGTGCGTTTACCACGCTGCCGCAGTTTCTCTGTGACCGCTTCGATGACAGCGTGCGTCGCATGACTGTGATTCTGTTCATGGTCGGTTA
This sequence comes from Pseudomonadales bacterium, assembly GCA_022360535.1. Classification (GTDB taxonomy): domain Bacteria; phylum Pseudomonadota; class Gammaproteobacteria; order Pseudomonadales; family Pseudohongiellaceae; genus UBA9145. The sequence goes on from JAKSCP010000202.1 coordinate 2,262, forward strand.
TGGTCTGGTCACCATTCCTGGTGTTCTGTACTCAGGTTCCATTGCGGTTTTGCAGCTGTTCGATGTGCCATCGCTGCTTAATGTGAGTTACAGCCAGGGATTGTTGATCACGATTGTCTCCGTCGGGTGCATTGGTGCGCTGTACGCGATTTTTGGTGGCCTGCGTGCAGTTGCGATCTCCGACACAATAAATGGCATTGGTCTGCTCATCGTTGGGGTGACGGTGCCATTGCTGGGCTTGTCTGCTTTGGGAGAAGGGAGCATCGCTACGGGCTGGCAGATCATCACCAGCAACAACACTGAGAAACTCAACGCTATTGGCGGCCCGCAGGACCCGACTCCGTTCGCTACCTTGTTTACTGGCATGGTGTTTGCCAATCTCTTCTATTGGTGCACCAATCAATACGTGATTCAGCGAACTCTTGGTGCGAAGAACCTCGCCGAAGGGCAGAAGGGTGTTTTGTTCTCCGGTTTCTTTAAAGTCCTGGTGCCGTTCTTCATGATGCTACCCGGCGTCATTGCTTTTCATATGTATGGTGACGGCCTTGAATCGATCGATCTGGCTTATCCAACATTGATTCGCGATGTACTTCCGGTCTATGCGGCGGGATTTTTTCTTGCGGTATTACTCGGTGCGGTGTTCAGCTCGTTCAACTCCTTGTTGAACAGTGCGGCAACTTTGTTCTGTCTGGACGTGTGGGCACCATTGAGTAAACAGACTATCGATGACGCCACCATGGTAAAGGTCGCGCGCCGTGCCAGTGTGGTTATCGCACTTTTCTCTTTTATCGTTGCGCCGCTGTTGCAGTTTGCGCCCGAAGGTCTCTGGCAGATCATTCGTATCTTTACGGGTTTCTACAATATTCCAGTGATCGCGATTGTCCTGGTGGGTCTGTTCACCACTCACGTTCCGTCTCTGGGCCCAAAAGTCGTTGTTGGATTCCACATCATTGCCTATGGTCTGTTTCAATTCGTACTTGATGACGTGGTGCAGATTCACTTCCTGCACTTGTACGCCATTCTGTTCTTTATTGAAATCGGAATGATGTTAGCCATAGGGCATTGGGTGCCAAGAGAGCAGGAGTGGACCTATCATCAGCAGGATAAAGTTGATCTGACGCCCTGGCGTTTTTCTATTCCCTGCGCAACAAGCTTGCTGTCTTGTGTGGTGGGTCTATATATTCTGTTTTCTCCCATTGGCCTGGTTAACGGACTCAGTGCGGGCTTCGTGCCATTGATGGTGTTGCTGTTTCTCTTGAACGCCAGCGTCTGGTTTTGGTACTCAACCAAGGAACCCAGGTTTCCGGCACGGGAAGCTGTTATTAGCAAACACGTTTAAAGAAAGTAGGAAAGTACGAGGCATCTGTGCTGCGATTTTTCGATGAAAGTGCTGCCGAGCGTTCTGCTCGGGTGGAAGGCTGGACGGCTCCCAGTGAAACTCCCAGATTCCGTTTTCTGATAATCGGTACTGGCATGATCGGCCGCGAACATATCGGAGTGACCGAGTTGTTAGGGCAGGCAGTCATTCACGGCATTTATGATCCGCATCAGCCCAGTATAGACGCAGCACTGGATCTGTTTGCCCATGCTTCGGAGCAACCCCGAGTGTATGAGTCCTTGCAATCTGCCCTTGCCGACCCCGAGATCGATGCGATATTCCTGTGCACACCCAACTTCACTCATTTCGAGTTGATTCAACAACTCATCGAAACTGGTCGGCCTCTGTTCATCGAAAAGCCGATGGCTACCAGGCTTGCCGACGCAGCGGAATTACTGAAACTGGAGACAACCTACTCAGCGCCAATTCAGATTGGTATGCAGTATCGGTACAAATCGCAATACACGGAGGCATTTCGGCAAGTAAAGCACCAATACTCTCTGGGTGATGTTAAGACCGTTAGTATGAGTGAGTATCGACCGCCATTCTTGAACAAGGTCAACCAATGGAACAAATTCAACGAATATTCAGGTGGCACTTTAGTTGAGAAGTGTTGCCATTATTTCGACCTTATTAATTTGATGGCTGAATCTCGCCCTCATTCAGTCTATGCCACTGGTGGCCAGGCAGTTAACTTTCTTGATTTCAAAAAGGATGGCAAAAACTCTGACATTCACGATCATGGCTTCGTGATCATCAATTACGAGAATGGTGTGCATGCTAGTTTTGCCCTCAACATGTTCAGTGAAGAGCTTTATGAGGAATTGATTGTTGGCGGAAGTAAAGGGCGATTGATCGCGACAGAATCTTCCAGTTTCAAGCGTAATGGCTCTTCAGTAGGACGCATCAAAGTTGAAGTAGATGGCCACGAAGACTATGACTTCAGGGATACCACGTACCCAGCTATCATTGAGAGTAGTGGTCACCATGGCGCAACCTTTTTTGAGCACGAAGCCTTCATTGCAAAACTGGAGGGCAAGCCATCTGACGGCGCAACCATTGAACAAGGCTGGTGGGCAATGTTGGTTGCCAGTGCGGCACAAGAGTCCATTGCTCAAGGCAAGGAAATTCGAATCGCGGATTTTCTAAGCGACAATGGCCTGGACATTTCTTAACACGATAGTTTGAACAGAATGAATTCACGATGAACCAGATAAAAGTTGGCAACAGCATGATGCCGAGCGTTGGGCTTGGGCTTTGGAAAATTGACAACAACCAGGTACCGGATCTGATTGTTAAGGCATTGGAGGCAGGTTACCGCCATCTGGATAGCGCCGCTGACTATGGCAATGAGATAGCTGTAGGGAAGGGTATCGCGGATGCGCTAAGCATCGGCTTGTGCACTCGTGAAGATCTGTGGGTCACCTCTAAACTTTGGAATACCTTTCATCGTCCGCAGCATGTCAGAGCCGCCTGCGAGAGGACTCTGTCAGACCTTGGTTTGGACTATCTGGATCTGTATCTGATTCATTTCCCCATCTCGCTAAAGTACGTCGATTTTGCCGAACGCTACCCCCCTGAATGGTTCTTCGACCCTGCTGCCGCCAATCCGAAGATGGAAATCGATCCGGTGCCTTTGCAGGATACCTGGCATGCTATGGAGGAATTGGTGGATGCAGGATTGGTCAAAGAGATCGGGGTCTGCAATTACAACAGTGGGTTGCTCCACGACCTGCAGGCTTACGCCCGGATCAAGCCCGCCATGCTGCAGATCGAGTCGCATCCACAACTGACCCAGGAAGGGTTAATTCGGTTGGCACTCTCCTATGGTATGGCAGTGACAGCGTTCTCGCCCCTGGCGTCCCTGTCTTATGTCTCACTTGGCATGGCAGGTGAAGAAGACTCGTTGCTTGGATCGGATTTGATCCGTGCTGCGGCAGAGCGCGCGAGCAAATCGCCTGCCCAAGTCTTGTTGCGCTGGGGTCTGCAGCGCGGCACGGCGATAATTCCGAAAACCAGCAGCAGCGACAGGCTGCAGGAAAACCTGGATCTATTCGACTTCGAGCTGACACAAGAAGAGATGTCTGCCATCTCCGCCCTGAACCAAAATCGTCGTTACAATGATCCGGCAGTGTTTTGTGAGGCGGCATTCAATACTTTCTATCCAATTTACGATTGAGCTGTTCATGATCGAATCATTTCCCCATATCGCTTATGCGCCCGCTGGTGGGGCAGAGCCACACAATTGGATTGCGGAAAACAGAGATCGACTACTGCGTGAAGTTGAGTCGGTGGGTGCAGTATTGTTACGACAATTCGCTCTGTCCACTGACCAGGATTTCGATGCAGCCATTCGTCAGTTCGAGTTACCTGCATTCACCTACGAAGAATCGCTTTCGAATGCGGTAAGAATGAATCGCACCGATCGGGTTTTTACTGCCAATGAGGCGCCACCCGAGATCGAAATCTTTCTGCATCACGAGATGGCACAGACGCCGCTTTACCCCAGCAAGTTATTTTTCTTCTGTGAGAAAGCAGCAACAAACGGCGGCGCTACACCACTGTGTCGATCAGACTTGCTGTGGTCAGAGATGGAGCGAGAAATGCCTCGGTTTGCTGACGACTGCCGAGAGAAAGGCGTTAAGTACACCAATGTCATGCCTCCAGCAGCAGACGCCAATTCGGGTCAGGGGCGAAGTTGGAAAAGTACACTGAGTTGTGAAACACCTGAAGCAGCGGAATCACGACTCGCAGAATTGAATTACGACTGGTCATGGCAAGACGACGGCAGCCTGCGGGTAACCACACCAGTGTTGCCAGCGGTACGGGAACTCCCTTCGGGCACTGAAGTTTTCTTTAATCAATTGATTGCAGCCTTCATGGGTTGGAAAGATTCCAGAAATCTCGGCGAAAAGTCCGTGCGCTTTGGTGACGGATCAGAAATTGCCGACACTGATATGGAGCAGGTGGTAACCCTTTCAAAACAATTTACCTATGATCTGCAATGGCAGGATGGCGATATGGCAGTCGTTGATAACTTTTTAGTCATGCATGGCCGGCGACCCTTTGCCGGGGAACGCAGAGTGCTGGCTTCTCTGGCTGCCTGAACAATCAATACTTGAGGACAAGCAAGGATGACCACGAAACAGTATTTCGAAGACGTCGAGGTTGGACAAGTTCAGGAGTTTGGCGACTACAAGGTCACTGAAGAAGAGATCATTGAATTCGCCAGCAAGTATGATCCTCAACCGTTTCACCTCTCCGAGGAAGCTGGCAAGGCGATGATCTTTGGCGGCCTTTGTGCTTCCGGTTGGCACACTTGTTCTATGGTTATGCGTATGGTGGTTGACGCCATGCCACAAGACTCTGCTTCAATGGGGTCTCCGGGCTTAGATGAACTGCGTTGGCTAAAGCCCGTTTTCCCCGGAGATCGGCTGCGCGTGAAGAGTACGATTCTGGACAAAAAGGAGTCACGCTCCCGCAAAGACTTGGGATCGGTGTTTATACTGAATGAAGCTTACAATCAAAAAGACGAGTTGGTAGTGAGCTTCAAGCCTATCGTGCTCTATCGGCGCCGGCCTGCCGATTAGGCCTATCGAGCGGCTTGTCCCAGATAACGTTGGAAGGTTTGTTCGATGTGATCATCCACCCCTGGCACGAACCAGACGGACAGCACAGTTACCACTAAGGACACGGCAATAAACCAATAAAAGTATTTCATCGTGCTGCGTTCCTCTAGGGTTCTCTCGGTGCTGCTTCGAACATCCATACCTGCCCGGACTCGATCGTTTCGCGAGAGGTTGCAGATGGATACTTGCCGGAAATCACCTCAGCGATTCCGTCCAACTCTGGACCGGATTGCACGCGAATGAGTTCTCGTTCGTAGCGCGTACCATCGATACGCAGAATCGCATGACCATTTGCTTCCGCCTGCACCGGCCACTGCTTCCAGATGCGACCGACAGTGGAGTTCATGTATCCAGACCACACATAAAGCTTCCCTTCAAAAGACGCCACCCAAATTCGCCGCGAAGTTGTCGGTTCCTCTAATTGCATCTCAATGGTTGGGATGGAGTTGACGAAACTCCAGTCTGGTTCGGGTCCTTGATACAACTCCCCGGAAACAAGGGGTCCACCAGAGAATACGCGGTTAGGACCGTCTTCGAAGCGCTGCTTGAAGGCAGCCGTAGCCACGGCGGTGACGGGGATCAGGGCCAACCCGATAATGACAATGAATATCCTGATGATGATTTTCATGATGAACAGTGTCCTCGTGATAGCTCCGCACGGTGCAGGCTTGAGCAGTATGACCTATACAGGGTAGTTGAACCAGAGGGCTCTGTCCCGCGTATTTCTACCCAATGCAAACATCCGAGCAGCGTGATGATATGAGATTCCCCGTAGGTACATTGAAAGCAAACATAGGCGCCGTCCTGCTTCTGGTAGTACTGGCGATTGCGAGCAACGCTAATGCCCTGGAAAAGCCGTCGTACGACGTGCTCTACAAGGACGGGAAGATTGAATACAGGATGTATGAGTCGTACATTCTGGTGGAGACAGTGATAAAGAGTGACGATTTCGACGAGGCTTCTGAAGAAGGCTTCGACCGGCTATTTGCTTACATTTCCGGCGACAACGGGATCGATGAGAAGATCTCAATGACCGCTCCAGTGCAGATGTCACGAACCGCTGAGGTTTTCGATATCAATCAGGACGTACAAACCAGCAGAGCATTGGAAGGAATCAAAATGTCATTTATGTTGCCCAGTGAATATTCGATTGAGGCGGCACCGCAACCCACCGACTCGCGAGTGACGATTACACCGATCCCAGAAAAACTGGTGGCAGTGATACGGTTTTCCGGTCGATGGACAGAGCGCAATCTGGCGAAGAATGAAGCGAAGCTGGTTGAGAACATCAAAGCCGCAAATCTGCAGACATTCGGCCCATCAGTGTTTGCCGCATATCATCCGCCTTTCATGCCGCCATTCTTAAGGCGCAACGAAATTATGTTCGAGGTGTCTGGTTTTCCTGGTGAAGTTGCAACGGCGGCGACCACTGCTGGCCTGAGATAGCTGGCTACGACGGCATCACAAACTGATCTGCAAACACCAACGCTCCCTGCGTATTATCGGTGCGAAGATTGATGATCTCTTTGTACTCCGGGGAATCGTACCAGGCTTGCAGCGCCTCTCTGCTGGGGAATTCGAGAACAATAGTGATCTCGCCGGGGCTGCCTTCGACGGGCGTCGCACCAGGACCTGCCACCAGAATTTTCCCTCCATGAGCAAGAATCGTGGGGCCGACTTTGGCGGTGTACTCGCGATATCCATCGGGTCCGGTAACGTTATAGTTTGCTACGAGATAGCTGGGCATATTGTTTTTCCTTGTTATGAATTGGTTAGCCGGCTGAACAGGTGGAGAGAAAGTACCTCAACCAGCTCGATTTTCCCACGATGGTGAGGCCAGGCATTAGCAGCCTGCATTTACAGAGACACATAACTGAAGCCGCAAAAGGGGTATCCCTCCCATGCCCAGTGTTTTACACTCAGAGCGCTCCTTAACTTACTCCCCTGCATTTGGAGATAACTATGAAAATCATAACGAAGTTGTTCGCAGTATTTGCTGTGATGGGTCTGCTCTCTCAACCCGCTCTTGCACAAGACGCGCAAGCTGCACTGAAACAGATTGCAGATATCGTTGCGTCATTGAATCATTTTCCTTCTGATGCGGACAAAGCCACATTGGCTGAGATATCCGCAAACGACAGTCTGCCTGAAGGCGTTCGCAACATGGCAGATGCTGTCGCGAACATTAGCCATGCAGCGACAGCCGATGGCAAAGCGGCAATGGCAGCTATTCAGGAAAATCCGCAAGCACCAGATTATGCAAAAACGCTCGCTGGAATCATCGCAAGTGTGAATCACGTACCGAGCGATGATGCAAAAGCGACACTGGCTGAATTGTTTCCATAGGCCAATTCCCCACAACAGATTCAGCGTAACTTGATGAATCTGAAAAACTGAGGAATACAATGAAGGCCGGAGAGATCAAAGTCTCTCCGGCCTTTTAGTTACAATAAAAATTATGTATCGAACCGCACCATTGCCGTCGTCGAATATGCCAACTGGCATACCCTATATCATCGTCAATGATATAGCAGAGCGGTTTAGCTTCTATGGGATGCGCGCAATACTGGTCATCTTTATGACCCAGTATCTAATGACAAGCGATGGTGTATTGGCACCCTTGTCTGAAGAAGATGCAACGTCCTATTTCCATCTATTCGTTTCCACTGCTTACTTTTTGCCGATAATCGGTGCAATCCTCGCCGATGCGTTCTTCGGAAAATACCGCACTATCATTTTTCTTTCGCTGGTTTATTGTGCGGGCCACCTTGCCCTGTTCCTGGATGACACGCAGGTTGGTCTGTTTCTTGGTTTGACTCTTATTGCAGTGGGCTCGGGGGGCATCAAACCCAGCGTGGCCTCCAACGTGGGTGACCAGTTTGGCCGGTCGAACCAGCATTTACTCTCCAGAGCGTTCTCCTGGTATTACCTTGGTATCAATATCGGTTCCTCGACCTCTTCGCTGCTCACTCCCTGGTTGTTGGAGAGCTACGGACCCGCGATTGCATTCGGTGTGCCTGGTCTGTTCATGTTGGCTGCTACCGTGACGTTTTGGGCAGGTCGCCATGAATTTGTCCACATTCCTCCGGCTGGCAAGTCTTACCTTAAAGATATTACTGGCCCGGAAGGGCGGCGGGTGGCTAAACGACTGTTGGTTATCTACGTCCTGTTTGCCGCTTTTTGGTCTCTGTTTGATCAGCAGGGTAGTACCTGGGTGTTGCAGGCAGAGAACATGGATCGCAACGTTTTCGGCTATGAGTTGTTGTCAGCGCAGATTCAGGCGGTCAATCCGTTTCTGATTCTGGTGCTCATTCCTGTCTTCACCTATGTGATCTATCCGTTCATGGGTAGATTTTTCGAAGTGACCTCCAGTCGCAAAATGTGCATGGGTATGTTTCTGGCGGCCACCCCGTTTCTGGTGACTGCCTGGGCTGAAGCGCAGATTCAGGCAGGTATGACGCCCCATATCAGCTGGCAACTCTTTGCGTACTTGTTGTTAACAACTGCAGAAGTGATGCTGGTAATCACCTGTATGGAATTTTCATACACCCAGGCCCCCAAGCGAATGAAGTCTTTCGTGATGTCGCTTTTCTACCTTTCTATCTCAGCCGGTAATCTGTTTACCGCTGCTGTGAATCAATTGATACAGAATCCGGATGGCACCTCGAAACTGGAAGGTGCCATGTATCATTTATTTTTTGCCGGATTTATGGGAACGGCCGCATTACTGTTCACTATTTACATGCTTTACTATAAACACGAATACATCATTCAAGACGAATCGAATCCAGACAATGAGTCAGACTTATCAGTACAACCGCAGCCAGGCACTGTTTGAGCGAGCACAGAAAGTAATTCCGAACGGGATTCCAGGACATTTCAATCCAGTAGTCCAAAAACCGGACGGCAGTTATCCTTTTTATGCCCAGCGGGCAAAAGGGGCACGTTTCTGGGATGTGGATGGGAACGAGTATATCGATTTCATGTGTGCTTATGGGCCCATGATTCTCGGCTACAACAATCCGATTGTAGAATCGGCAGTCAGAGAGCAAGTCCAGCAATCTGACACATGCACTCTTGCTCCATCTGTCATGGTAGAGCTGGCAGAGTTTCTGGTAGAGCTGATCCCCATGGCTGACTGGGCTTTCTTTGCGAAGAACGGGGCTGACGCCACCAACATGGCCGTGTTCATTGCCCGAGCCGCCACGGGAAGGCGCAAGGTGATTGGCATTGAGGGTGGCTATCACGGTAGTTCGCCGTGGATGCAGGCGGCGGGGAGAGCTGGCATCACGGCAGAAGATCACGCCGAGATTATTCGCATCCCCTGGAATGATGTTTCGGCACTGGAATCTGTGTTGCAAGAGCATGGCAACGAAGTGGCCGCCTTCATTGCCTCGCCTTACCATCATCCTGTTTATCAGGATAACGAAATGCCAGCCGAAGGTTACTGGCAATCAGTGCAGGCCCTGTTGCGTAAACACAGTGTGGTGTCCATTTGTGATGATGTGCGCTGTGGATTTCGCATCGACATGCGCGGGTCACATGAATTCTTCGGTTATACACCCGATATCAGCTGTTACTGCAAAGCTATTGCCAATGGCCACCCCCTGTCTGCCATTGTGGGCAGTGATGCCTTTCGCAAAGAGGCATCGACAATCTTTCAGACTGGCAGTTTCTGGTACTCCGCAGGACCAATGGCCGCGGCTCTTGCTACCTTGAAGGAACTGCAGCAAAACAATGGGCCCGAGAAAATCATTAAAACCGGCGCTAAGGTATTTGATGGTTTTCAATCTATTGCCGAACAGGCGGGAGTCACACTCAAGGTCACCGGCATGACATCCATGCCTTATGTCCGTACAGAACATGAGGCAGGCATTGAGTTCCATCAGGCCTTGTGTGGAGAGTGTACGCGTCGCGGACTGTTCCTGACTTCTCACCACAATCTTTTCGTCTCGGCTGCCCATGGTGACGAGGAGATCGATCGCAGTCATGAGATATTCAAGGCCGCGCTGGAAACCGTTATTGCCGGGTTCTAGGGCAAAGGCGGTGCTGAACGAGTTGTTGCGATACATCTAAAGTCGCGCCCGCGACGTAATATGCTGACGGGGTATTGATTACTCCTCGTATACAAAAGCACTGTCGCAGGAATGCTCAAATGCCGTTACGGACCAAAATAACGAGAAACAGTTTTCGCTCATTACTCTATGTTGGAGTAATGAGCCTTTCGCTTACTCCCATCACTTTCGCAGGCACCCTGGTAGAAGTTCAGACTTCGTTGGGAAATTTCTATTTGGAGATGAACGATGAGGCAGCGCCGGATACTGTCGCCAATTTTCTTGACTATGTTCGGGATAGACGCTTTAACAACACTTATATCCATGCTGCTATAGGTGGCACATTCATCCGCGGCGGCAGTTTTTCATTTGATGACTGTAATGCTGGCCCAGTGCCAATAGCCACTAATCCGCCGATAGCGATAGAAGAGACGGGCCTGAACAATCTCTCTGGCACTATCGCGATGCGCCGGGCGGAGGAAGGTAGCAGTACGGTAACCAGCGAATGGTATATCAATATCGGTGATGACTCGGAAGCTGATAGTCTGCATGGCGAAAACGCGGTGTTCGGAAAAGTTATTGGCGATGGCTTGAGTACCGTTCTCACGATTTCCCAGGCGCCCGGTGTACGACTGACATCCATCCATACCGCACCAACGTCCAACTATTTTGGCGACGAGAACGTAAACTGCCGGGATTTCTCAAAAGATAACCTGGTGCAAGTATTGATGTCGGTTGTCAATGAAGAAGCAGACAGTCCCAGCGCCGATTATAATTCTTTGAATGGTCGACTGAATGTCAATCTTGACCTGGGCGAGATGGGTTTTAGTAACCTGGATTTCGCCGTAGATACCAGCACCGATCCAATTACGATACAGGCCAATGCAGAGACATCAGTTTCCTTGCCCACGCCAGTGCCGAATATGGGGACATACAACAGTAACAGCGGACTGTTAAACCTGCCGTCCGCCGCTGTGGACGGCGAACTGCAGTTTCGAAATCTGGTGTTTAGTCTGACTGATGCTGACCGGCTGGTTTTTACCCTGACGTCAGTGGAGTCAGGAAACTAATTGCGCTGAATCTCCAACCAGGCACTCATCATCTGACTCACCATCTCGGGACGATCGTGATGTGGCCAGTGGCTGACACCAGGTATGGTCATCAGCGTCCAGTCCTGTGCCAAATGTTCCCAGGTATTGTTAACGCCTTCCGCCAGCAGGGCGGTATCCAATAAACCATGAAATTGCAGCACCGGAGCTTGTACTTCAGGTAATTCAAGGAACGCACCTGAGGTGTAGGGGTCACGGGGATAATTGGCGCGGTAGTAATTCATCATGGCGTCGAAACTGGATCTGCCAAACGCTTCCAGGTACTTGCCATGCAACTGAGAGTCGCCTCGGGAAAGCGCAGTCGCCAGACCCTCGGCGGACAAAGCTTCATGGGAATTTTCCTGCTGAAAGTTCCGCGCATAAACCGAGTTCTGATGTTGCTGCTCAAACCTGGCAAGCTCCCGCACCAGATTGCGCGGATGAGGCAGGTTCATGATGATGAGCTGTTCGGTCATCTCCGGTTCCAGCGCAGCAAAACTCCAGGCGATACCTCCACCCCAATCGTGGCCAACGATGATGGCGCTTTCTTCACCTTCTGCCTCAATCACTGCCGCCACATCGGAGACCAAAACCTTGAGTTCATAGTTTTCCACACCACTGGGTTGATCGCTGAGGTTGTAACCCCGGGTGTCCAGTGCGGCCACCGTGTATTCACTTGATAGCGCTTCCATCTGATGACGCCAGGAATACCAGTAATCTGGAAAGCCATGCACCATCACCATCAGGGGGCCATTACCCAGAGTCACGTAATGAATCTTTACCCCATCATTGTCTGCATAGTTGTGCTTAACACGTTCGCTAATGTCTTGGGCGTTTGCGGCTAAAGCGCTACAGAAAAAAACCAGCGCAAGCACCGAAGCCAGGGTATTTCGAATTGAATGGGGCATAAGGCTTTCCATTTAGAGTTCAAGATTGGGAACAGAGTAAGGGGAGTTTGGATCTACCCATTGTCGCAAGGCGAAGACGTTGCCATCGATATCATTGGCATACACCTGCCAATAGTCATTCAGCAAAACCGGTTCACTAACAAACTCAACCCCAAGGTTTTTCATGCGTGAGTACTCGGCTTGTATATCACCGACCTCGATAGAGTAGGAGTAACCGAAGTCAGTCACACCGCGTTTGCCCATAAAAGTTGGAGTGACTGGATTCTGATATTGCCAAAACTCCAGAGTTTTGGCGCGATCATCCATGCGGAACCAGGAAGCCATCAAGGACAGGTTGTCTGCATCGGCAACTTCAATCATGCGTGGGTGGTCCGCATATTCGCCAACCCGGTAAGGTGAAAATTCCATTATCTTGGCATACCAGTTGGTGAGCCGATTAATGTCGTGAGTTACCAGTGCAACCTGGGTCATCCACGAACGGTGGCCCTCATCAATCCATTGCACTTTTCGTTCAACCGTTGCCAGCGGCCCGGGGTCCAACAGTTCCATTTCGAACATATTGCCTTCGGGATCGTAGGCATAGGCGTAGTAGACTCCATAGCCTCCCAGATCGACGGCATCATCCCCGCGAGAAAGGATTGTCGCACCCGCATCACGAAACCGATCGTAAACCGAATCACCAACAGCCGACTGAAAACAGGTGTGGGTCATACCGGGCCCATAGACAGGCATGACTTCCAGCGCTTTATTGGCGTTGTGCTTAAACTCGATAAACTCAAATAACATGTTGGGTGCTTCCAGCACTGCAATCTCGTATTCAACATTGTCAATGCCGTACAGCGTGTCCGCTGCTTCGCTATTGCTAATGGACTTGCGGTGCACTAACTCGAAGCCGGTAACTCTCTGATAGAACGCCAGCGTCGCATCGAGGTCCTTAACTGACAAACCAATGTGATTTACCCCCATCAAGGTGGTTGGTGAATCATGGATGGTGGCTTCCGGATCGATTGCTATCTGATCAATGGCGAAACTTAGATGGGTGATCATGGATGAGAGGAGCAGGGTACTTGCGGCTATATTCTTCATGATTTGCCTATAGGAATATTCGTTCTTCTATTTATAGTTTGTCTTATAGTTTGTCGCAGCTCAATTGCCTTTATCGTATCACAGAGATTGTGCTACAACAGGACTTACGCCAGGGGTGCAGACCGCTGACACTCAGAACAAGAATCGAGACACTTGGAGAAACACTATGGATCTGGGCCTGACAGGCAAGAAAGCAATCGTAACCGGCGGTAGTCGCGGCATCGGTCTGGCTATCGTGCAGACCTTATTGGATGAAGGGGCCACGGTTGCAACTTGCGCTCGAGGCAAAGAAGCGCTGGATGCCAGATTAGATGCCTGGCGCTCGGATGGTAAAACTGTCTACGGCGAAGCCCTTGATGTGACCAATGCAGAAGCATTTGAAAGCTGGCTGGACAGCTCCGTTGAATCCATGGGCGGCTGTGACATCTTTGTCAGCAACGTGTTTTCCATGTTGAAAAGCCAGGGTATTGAACGCTGGCAAGAAGCCTTCGAGATAAACTTGCTGCAACATATTCGCGCTACCGAGAAAATCGTTCCGTATCTGCCAAAAGGTGGTGACTCAGCTATTGTGTTCATCGCATCCATTGCCTCGGTTATGAATTCCAATCCAACAGAAACTGAATATGGCGCCACCAAGGCCGCACTCATTTCCTATGCTTCCCAATTAGCAACCAAGTTGGGCCCCGACAACATACGGGTGAACTGCGTATCTCCGGGACCGATTTACCACGAAGGCGGATTCTGGCAGATGGTGGAGAAACAGCAGCCAGAGTTGTTCAAGCGCGCACAATCGGTATCAGTGTTCAACCGACTTGGAACGGCGCAGGAAGTCGCGAACTCCGTTGTATTTCTGGCCAGCCCGGCAGCTTCAAATATTACCGCAGCCAATCTGCGAATCGACGGTGCGATAATAAAGACCGTCAACTTCTGATCGGGCTTTCTCCGCAATGAGTTGGAACAGAGTAATCTCTGCTTCGGGTGATTTGACAATGCAATCAGTGAGCTAATGAAGAATCTGATTGCACTCACCATACTCATCGTTGCACTGTATTTTGGCTACGGTTTCTATACAGGTACCGATGTAGAGCTCACCGATTACGATATCGCGCAAGCCGATACCATCATCAACGAATTCATGGCCCGCTACCAGGTACCAGGTTTATCCATGGCCTGGGCCAAAGACGGTGAGTTACTCATGGCGCGGGCGTACGGATCGTCCAGTATAGAAAACAATATCCCACTTTCCACAGATCATCTTTTCCGCGTGGCCAGCGTCTCCAAACCCATCACTTCGGTGCTGATCATGCGCCTGGTCGAAGAACGAAAGCTAAATCTGGATGACACGGTTTTTGGTTCAGGGGGACTATTGGAAGATGAATATCAGGTGAGCGACGATAATGTCGAACGCATAACCATAAGACATTTGTTAGAGCATGGGGCTGGGCCAGAGTGGACCAATGATGGAAACGATCCGATGTTTCAAAATCCGGTAATGACTCATCAGGAACTGATCCAATGGGTTTTGGATAATCGTTCACTGAAGCGGGCGCCAGGCACTACTTACTATTATTCAAATTTTGGTTACAGCGTTTTAGGCCGCGTGATTGAGAAAGTAACAGGCATGGACTATCAGTCTTACTTTCAGGAAGTGGTGGCCCCACTGGACCTTGGGGACTTCGCGCTGGGTAGCAATTTTAGCTCGGGCGGCAATCGGGAAGTGCAATACTACAGTCAGGAGCAGATGCAGCCTTATGGTATGCCGGTAAGGCGTATGGACGCCCATGGCGGCTGGGTCACTACTCCCACGGCGATGGTCAATTTCCTGATGCACGTTGATGGATTCCCAGAGCGACCGGACATTCTGCAAGCCAGCACCCTGCGGGAGATGACCGTGCCGAGTCTTAATAACAATTACTACGCGAAGGGTTGGGCGGTGAATCCAGCCAATAACTGGTGGCATATGGGCTCCTTGCCAGGAACGGCAACGGTCGCCGTGCGTACCAGCGACAATATGGTGTGGGCGGTTTTCCTCAATACCCGTTCTCCAGAGGCGAATTTTGAGCGGGAGCTGGATGGCTTGATGTGGCAGGTGGTGCAGCGTCTGGGAGTGCGATAGGCAGCGTCAACTGAGACGTAGCTGCGGCATATCGGAGGCCTGACTCAGCCCGTCTTGCGAATCTGTCGATTGGGGCAGAATTTTGATAATCTCTACCCCCGCTTGGGATGTTGGGAAAACCCTGACATTCGCGTTGGGCTAAATACTCCACGCCAATAAGCTGGTTACTTGGCACGGTAGTTAAGGAGAGAACATGCAGCCTTCAGACACAGCAATCCATTACATCAGAATCTTTATTTCACGCCTGGCAGGAGTCCTGTCTCTAGCCTGTTTACCGCTGCTTGCTCAAGCACAGGGCACGCCACTGGCCGTTGAATTATTACCCCTGGGTAAGGACCTCGGCATTCAATCCGGTCAAACCGTAACTCCAGCCTTTGAAGGGTGGTATGAAAACGAAGCCGGCGACATAGAATTGTCTTTTGGGTTCTATAACCGAAACAGCGAAGAAGTGTTAGACATTCCCGTGGGTGCGGCGAATCGTATTATCGGTGCAGCCGATGGTAATGACGATCAAGGCCAGCCAACTGTTTTTGCGACCGGTCGTCATTGGGGTGTCTTTACGGTAACGATTCCAGCCGATCATGAGGATGAAGTGGTTTGGCATCTTGAAAACCAGGGTAAGGTCTTTCACGTGCCTGCCAACCTGCATACCGATTATGTCATCGACGCTATCGTCGGTGATGCCAATGGCAATCTGCCGCCGAAGATCCGTTTCAGTGAAGATGGACCAACTGGTCATGGACCTGCGGGTATTACTGCCGGTCCAGTTAACGCGAGAGTTGGTGAACCAGTGAGCCTGGATGCCTGGGTAACCGATGACGGCAAAGTCAGTGGTATCGCGGCAATGTTCGTTGCGCAAAGCGGAGCCACACCACCGGTTGATCTGCATTGGTTCGCACACCAGGGACCAGGTACGGTCGAATTCTCAGAAGTAGAGACCAAGATACCAGCAGCTGGAGGTCAGGCAACTACGGAAGCCACTTTCAGCGAGGCAGGCAGCTATCTGGTGCGTGCCCGGATCACAGATTTGTCAGGTCCAGAGATCGCGGGTCATTCCCAGTGCTGCTGGACAAACAGTTTTATCCGAGTAGACGTTTCAAATTGAGAGCTTGAGAATAAATCGAATTGAAGACGAGGGTCTTCAGGAGATGATCACCATGAACACCGTAACTTCCAAGACAACAGTAAATAAGTTTGCAGCACCTGCGCTGTTGGCGCTCATTGCCTGTTTGTCAGCAATGACGGCAGCCGCACAAGAAGTCACCTGGTCGAGTGATGTGGCGGCAATCTTTCAGGAAAAATGTATGGAATGCCACCGGCCAAATTCAATCGCGCCCATGCCTCTGCTCACTTACGAAGACGCGAAACTTTTTGCGCCAGTGATTCGTTATCGCGTGGAAAATCGAGTGATGCCTCCCTGGCATGTGAATCCCCAGATTGGTATTCAAGAGTTCACCAATGATCGCGGGCTCACCGAGGAACAACGTCAAACAATTTTGGCCTGGGTGGACCAGGGTGCCCCCGAAGGCGATCCAAGCCTGGCCCCGGAGCCTTTGCAATTTGACGATGCCCTGGTTTGGCGACTCGAGGAACAAATGGGATCAGCACCGGACCTGGTTGTTGAGTCCGAGCCATTTGACCTGGCGGCCGTGACTCAGGACAAATGGTTTCGTCCTTCCACTCCCACTGGTCTCGAGGAAGAGCGATGGGTAAAAGCCATCGAAATTCGCCCAAAAAATTCAGAAAGCCGACAAGTGGTTCATCACGCGCTGGCGTTTTTGATGCAGCAGGATGATGGCAAACGAGGATTACCGGAAGATGTGGATATTCCCTTCGGCCCCAGCCTCTTCATGGAATGGGCAGTAGGTAAGGCAGGACAGATTTTCCGCCCTGATACCGGCAAGCTAATGATGCCTGGATCGCAGATTATGTGGGAAGTTCATCTGCACGCTAACGGTGAGCGCGTGCCTGATGCTCAGGTAGAGCTAGGTGTCTGGTTTCACGATGAGCCACCGGAGCACCGCACAATCTTGAGCATGCTGGATGCGCAGGGACCGAATAGTCTGGACATTCCTCCCAATGAAATTGCTGTCACCCGCGGCACTTTCGTGTTGGCTGCACCTGCCCGTATTGAGAATTTCCAGCCCCATATGCACATGCGTGGTAAAGCCATGTCCATGGAAGCGATCTATCCTAACGGTGAGCGCGAAGTGCTTTCTTTTGTCGATAACTTCCAGTGGAACTGGCAAATCAACTACGTCTACGACGAAGAAGCGGCGCCCATTGTGCCGAAAGGAACCATGCTGATTACAACGGCCTGGCACGATAACACGGCTAGCAATCCTCACAATCCCGATCCGAACCAATGGGTAGGATGGGGTGATCGTACTGTTGATGAGATGGCCCACAACTGGGTAGACGTCACTTATCTTGGTCAAGAGGAATACGAGCGATTGATTGCAGAGCGCAGTAGCGCCGGTCGCTAAGAGTTTTTCTTTACAACAATCGGGGTCAGGTTGTGATGTGCAACCTGACCCCGTTTTAGTTTTTACACCGAATTTCATTAAACCCAACCTTTATTAAACTCCACTATGCCGACACTTTCTGTTCTCGACCTTGCACCCGTGCTTGAGGGCAGTACGCCCGCCGATGCTCTGCGCAATTCCCTTGATCTGGCGCGTCATGCGGAAAATCTCGGCTTCAAGCGCTACTGGGTCGCCGAACACCACAACATGAAAGGTATCGCCAGTGCGGCGACCTCGGTTGTGATCGGCCACATTGCCGGTGGTACTTCCAGCATTCGGGTTGGAGCGGGCGGCATCATGTTGCCTAACCATGCACCACTGGTTATCGCTGAGCAGTTCGGCACCTTGGCTGCCCTGTATCCGGATCGCATTGATCTCGGATTGGGGCGTGCACCGGGAACCGATCAACTCACGGCCCATGCCTTGCGTCGTAATCTGAATAGCAGCGCAGACCGCTTTCCCGATGATGTAGTGGAGCTGCAAATATACTTGCGTGAACCCAAAGAAGGTCAGGCGGTGGTAGCAACTCCGGGAGCCGGCAGCAATGTACCGTTATGGATTTTGGGGTCGAGTCTGTTTGGCGCGCAGTTAGCCGCAGCATTGGGATTACCCTATGCCTTCGCCTCCCATTTCGCGCCTCAGGAAATGATGAATGCCATCACTCTCTATAGAGAGCGTTTCAAACCGTCTGAACAATTAGACAGGCCCTATGTCATGTTGGGTTATAACGTGTTTGCTGCAGATACTGACGAAGAGGCAGCCTTGTTGCGCTCGTCAGCTTTGCAGGCCATGTTGGCTTTGCGACGTGGCACACCCATTCAACTGCCACCACCCATCGAAAATTTCGAAGCACAATTGAATCCGCAGGAACTCGCCATGCTTGAAATGATCACCAATTGCTCTGCAGTCGGTTCGGTGGATTCGGTGGCGCAACAAATGCAGGATTTTTTGGCGCGCACTGACGCGGATGAACTGATGTGTGTGGGTTCGATCTACGATCACGAGAAACGTAAACAATCATTTCGCCTGGCAATGGACGCAGCCGGACGTATACACCAGTAATCGATGGCCCGGTCAGCTATCAACAATGGCTTGCTCGCTGGAATACTCTATGCAGTTGGTGTCTTTGCCATCGGCTTTATGCTGGGAGTTGTGCGCGTAGCCCTTCTGGTGCCGCTACTGGGGGAATCGCTAGCGGTGATCATTGAATTGCCCGTTATATTGGCAGCTAGTTGGGTATTGTGTGGGCGAGCTATCCATATCAAGCAAGTTACCCCTGAGGTTTCAGCACGAGCGGCTATGAGTCTGGCGGCTTTTGTTGTGATTATGGTTGGTGATTTAATGGTTGGCCTGTTTATCTTCGGTCTTAGCACGGACGACTATGTCGCCAGATATTCTGAGTTCGCGAACATGCTAGGCCTAGCTGGGCAAATGCTGTTTGCGATCTTTCCATTGCTTCGTCATCGGCAGGGCATCGCCGATTAAGGAAGGTGTCGAAGCTCAAAAGAGTCTTTTCAACGTGCTACCGGTGGCAGAAATTCAGCTACTTTAAAGAACCATTTCCACTTCGGGAAAATTGGGGCTCTGGGCTTCGAGCAACGGCTCTGTCATCGCTTTGAGGTGCTTGTTAAAAAACGCCAGCACATAGGCATCTATAATAGATGCCATCCGAAGTGGCTCCACCTCTCCGAGCTGTCCACTCAATGAATACAGCCTATATGCGAATAGACCCACATCTGAAAAATTGAAATGCTGAGCAGCAGGAACTTTTAACAGATATCCGGGGGAGTGCCCAAGACTCTCTACAATCTGTTTATGTAATGACTTTGGTAGAAAATGCTGATCACTGTCGAAGTAGAGCATGGGTTTAGTAACCTCTGGATGATTAACGGATTGGTAGTTATAGCCATCCAGGTTAATGCCTGCTTTGAAACGGTCGTCCCCGTATAGAGAGTGTAAGGCCGTATATCCTCCCATCGACATACCCATGATTCCGATACGATCACTATCAAGTTTGCCAGCATAATCAGGGCTTTCTTCAAGTAGATAGTCGAGAACGAAACTGTGATCGTTTTTCCAGGTCTCTATTTGCTTCCTGTACACTGCGGTAGCAAATGGCGTTAGTTGATCGATCTGAGACAGAATGTCTAGCGCAGTATCGAGGGATTCTGTAGAGCGCAGTGCTTCTTCCAACTCAGACACAGACTCCTGATCCAGTTCCGACCCCGCCTGCACGTAATCTCTCAAAAACACTTCATTGGTCGCGACACTTCCGTCGGGAAATTCTACGTAGAGATTGGTGAAACTGTGATCAATCGAAACAACAACATAACCATGACTGGCAAGAGTTTCCGCAAGAGTCGTGTTTTGCTCAGCATAACCAACCACGGCACCATGAGAGAACAAAATCAGCGGGAACGGGTCCGCGCTTGAAAGAAGGTCGGCGTCCACAAAAGCGTTGGTTCGAACTTTGTCCAGATGAGAGAAGATGAATGAGGGAAGTCCTACTATCTTGGTAAACTCTGTGCTCATCGGGCTCGCGTGCTGCCAGTATTCAGATTTTTCTGAGGTGGGCGCGTCTGCGGGATACCAGGTCCGAACCCTCAATCGCCGCGGCAGGTCTGCTTGCTCTGTATATAGTTCTGGGCGTGATTGGTCGGTCAAATACAGTACTCTGGTTCCTACAAGATGTTCACCATCGGGTCGGGGCAGTTCGAACAAGGGAAAGACAATAAAGCAGAGCACACTTAGCAGTGGCGCCAGAATCAGCACTGCTACCATTGAAACTGCGGAAAACAGCCCGCGTTTTTCCCCGCTTGCCTGAATTACTTCAGAGTGGAGGTAACGGATTCCCAAAATGCATAGCAAAATCAGAATGAGCAAGTAGACTGTCGTCAATTGCCAAAGAACACCCACCAAGGTCAGGTGAACGCACACGAGAATGGTTGATACCAGGCAACCAGCCAGAAACAATACTCGCGACGACGT
>JAKSCP010000265.1 GCA_022360535.1 Pseudomonadales bacterium
AATGGTGAGAGAACGGGCAAAAGCCTTCTCGACTCCCCTTCCTCTGATTTCTTCCGTTGCGATATCAGCCCCGAAGAACACGATTTCTTTCGCGCCCGCTTGAATGCCAGCCCGCTCAAGAATATTTACCAGAGGCACGCCGCGCCAATTGGCATTGCCGATCAAACCATGAAATAGACGCTGTCCGTTACCGCCACATTCGAACCCAACTTGCTGTTCAACTGTATCGTCGTTCATCAGATCGGCCAGGGATAGCTCCAATTCGTTATCCACCATGCCCGTCACTTTCAGACGCCAGGAAGCATTGTCGATTTCCGGCTGGCCATAATGCTGTACCAAATAGAAATCATCGTTGTCGGTCATGAAATCGTTGATCTCGCGCGTATCCTGCCAGTGAGTCGTATTGGGCTGAACCGGGCGCCACTGGAAAGAATCGGGGACATCAGTAAACGGAACCAACCTCTCACCCTGTGCTAGTGCTGGTAACACCCATCCTGAAGCTGCGGCACCGGCTGCCAGCATGCTCCCTTTCAGTACTTGTCGTCGGCTTTTATCTTCGGGATTCATGATTCTCTAATTCCTCTTATCTTAGTGCGCTTTTATTTGGCATTTTCCACTTATCTTTGCCTCTATCATCCAAGCCTCCTAGGTTAACTGAAAGCCTGGATACGGGATGTCCTGTTTTCCTCAACCTTATCACAGACTACCTGAAAATGGGGACGACATGGCTTATTTGAGCGCCTCTATCTCCTCACTTAGCTTGAAGTCCTTAGAGGTCACAATGGATTCCAGCACCTGTATGCGTCTTTCCAATTCTGACGTTTTGCTCAGCAGCTTCTCGTTTTCCTCAGCTAAAGACTTTTCCATGGAATCTACGCTGTAGCGCAAGGCCTTGCTGCGATAACTCAGATAAGTACTGAAACTGACGAAGGCAAAGATGATTGCCACGATCAGGACTGCGACTTCCCCTTCACTCATAGAACACCCACTTCTCAGTTAACATCTTAAGGCTATTGTGAAACCTCTGAGCGGTTATTGTCATCTGTTTCTCCTGCTCTATCATTATTAGCGGTCGAGATATTAGTTGTGAACCTGCAAACTCGGGGTAACGAAACTAGAGGGTTAATCGCAAATTCGCAGTGCAATGGCAGCAACCATGAAAACAGAAATTGATAACGTGCATCCCGCGCCAGTCGAGACACTGCTTATTGAGAGCATCGGTCCGCACAGCGACTGTCGGGATAAGCTTTGGTCAGCACTGGTGGATTTTGCCTACTGGCCGCAACGTATCTCTGCATTGCGAGCTATAGTTGTACCCGAAACCAATGACCTTGGTCGAGGTAGCCAGTTGCAGCTTGACTGGAACGGTGGAAGGCAGCTGGCCAACATCACTCACTGGCATCCGGGCCAACAACTGGAACTCGTACTTGATGACCAACAACGAAGGGTTGGCCTGCGCTTCGTATTGAATGCCGGCCAGGATGTAGAACACATCGAGCTGCTGGTAGAGTACGAAGTGTCCGAGGACAAGAATTGGCCTGTCCTGGATCAACTGATCAAGCGACGCCTGGTCAAAAAGTTGAAATCCTACTTAAGCGATCTGGTTTCCTCGTTCCAAAATCTGTCTTAGAAACCCAATTTGGAAAGACCAACCACTACATTTTGTGCCTAATCTGGGCGCAAACCCCTACTTATTGAGGTGGGGGAATTCCCTTGTTTTACCTCATGTAATCCTCACAAATGGCTGATTTTTAAGTAAATTTTGTGTAGTGTGTCGGGGTTCACAATACCGCGAAGCAATTCTGGTATCTTGAGTTTGAAGGGCAAACTTGCGATAGCGATCAAGTTTTCACGAACTTGATTCACATAATTAGAACAGAGATCACTTGTCGAGTATGACTCCAGAGTCCGCCAAAGATCTGATCGATCAAGTTGAAACAGAACGATCGGTGCAGATTACTATCGATACGCTGGCGCGCGGCATCGATAACTATCATATCGACATTCGTCTCAGTCGCCGCTTTGCATCAGACGTAAAAAAACTGACCTCTCTTCTGGTTTCACAACTCGCTGTCCCGAAACCAAAGAATTGGGATAACTCCAAACTCTACGAAAAACTTCGGGATAAGTACCTCGACCTGATGACGGTACTCATCCATCGCGTCAAAACTGACCTAAAAGCGGATGAGATCTGCTTTCTCCAATTCGCCACTATCAAGCATATTCTTGGATTTACCCGTACTCAACTGGATGAAGAAATTCGACGCGTTAATTCAAAGCTCGCTGAGAACCGTAATAAAGGTTCTTCTGAGGCTCTGGCTACGCAGCAACGATTGTTTTGGCTAAAGAAAAACTACGACGCCATTCTCTATTCGGTGAACAAAGTCGTTTTCTCTCAGTTGCAAAGAGTGGAAGAACGCCAATTAGCACCTATTCGTGAACAATTCCTTGGCGAGAAGTATCGTTTTGCGTCCGACGCCATACTTAACCCCTTGCTCTATACCTCAGAACTGAGTGCACTCCCTCTGCTGCTGAATGAATACAGTATGTGGAACTGGAATGGTGAAGATAGTGGTTTCATCGACGTCAACAACAAAGTCGAGCAACTTTTTAACAAACGACTAAAAGAGTTACCGATTACACCACTGCGCTCCGAAGAGAACTCTAATCAGGAATCGGAAATCCACGATGATCTGAACGGATTGTTTTGCACGCAGCCTTTCCTGGGCAAGGCAATCGATAGCAAGAACACATTGGCCGAGACCTTTACCTGGTTTGAAGTTCCAGAAAATATAGAGCTGCTGTTCAACATAAGAAGGAATACCGACTTACTCAAAGAGCTGCGGAAAGAAGAAGGCATCGGTGCATGGTGGCGAGCAAGGTCCACTGTAAAGCGGATGGAAAAAACTCTGCAGGCCTTTTCCAAACTGCTTAAGAAGAACAAGGTCCTACCCCAACTGCTAGCCTCTCACTATATGCGTCGCTCCATCAGTTCCACCATCATGGAGCATGTCGATCTGAAGGTTATTTGCCAGTACTTGTCAGGCAATATTGCACTGACCAAGTTGCAGGAAAGTGTCACTGGTGGCTACACACTCAATGCTGAACAACTGAAATCACTAGAGACGTTACAGGAAAAAATCAAAGAACAGATTGCGAAAGCTGACCACGCAGATTCGCTGCGACTGTTGCTGGATATCAGCCGATTCCGCAAGCAACTCAAGCTTTTTCGTTTTGCTCATCGAGCCTTCAATCGTTTAACCATTCTTACTGCCGAAGAAGACATTAAACTTTCGAAGTCTGCTGGCACCCTGTATTTGATGCCAACCTCATCGGAAATCGAGGAAGATGATGAGCGCATTTGTCATCATGCCATTCTGAAAGCGGATGTACGCGGCTCTACCACAGTGACCGATGAGTTGCAGGCCAAAGGCCTCAATCCTGCTTCCTATTTCAGCATGCGCTTCTTTAATCCTATCAACAAGATCCTGGAAACTTACGGTGCCAACAAGGTGTTCATTGAAGGCGATGCCATCATCCTGAGTTTTTTGGAATATGAGCACACACCCCAACAATGGTTCTCGGTAGCTCGCGCCTGTGGTAACGCGAAAGATATGTTGAAGATTACCGGCTCTAATAATCGCTATTCGACGCAAATGGGATTACCGCTGTTGGAACTGGGAATTGGGGTCTGCTACTCCGACGAAGCCCCTCGCTATCTGTATGATGGTGATCACCCAATCATGATCTCAGGGGCCATTGGCCTGGCAGACAGAATGTCAGGTTGTTCCTGGAATCTTCGGGCGGCGATTAAAAAGAGTCTGTTCAATGTGGATGTGCTGCGAATCGCCGACGGCGAATCCGGCAAGGGTGAGAAAGGACAGCACTTTCTCCGCTACAACGTGAATGGCATTAATATTGACGACGCGTCCTTTGAAAAACTCAAAACCGAAATACCACTCAAATCGGTCAAGATGAAACTGAACGGAAAAGAGTACCTGTTCCATGTTGGCCAATATCCTGATGTGAACGGTCGCAAAAAAGATCTTGTAGTGCGCGAAGGCAAGGTCGGTTTGTGGAGGGACAACGAAATTCATGATGACCCGGAGAGCGAAGAGAGCTACTACGAAGTTGTAGTCAATCGAAAAGTCTTGCCACTGGTATTAGAAGCGATTGGCAAGAAGCAAGCTGCTCCTGTTGAGTAATCGACTTGGAAAAACAGCCCCCTCCGGAAAACCTGCCAGTTAGTACCAACGATTCAGAGTCTACTCCCGGTGCTCTGGCACATTATTTCGCACTCACTTTATCGCTGCCTGAAAGAACCGCCAGAGCGTTAAGCGCATTAGTTGGCGGCGGTACATTACTGCTCACACAGACACTAGTGCCAGGTGCCATCAAGAACTCAAGCAGCTATCACTTCACACTGGGCATGTTTCAGACATTTCTGGTTCAGAATGTGGCAGGCATGGCTCGTGTGCGAACGCAGTCAGAGCTAAGGGACAAATTCGTACACCGAAAACTTGTTGGTTCCAGTTTGGAAGCGGCAGGCTTGTTAACCATGCACTTTTCACCGGTATGGGTGTTTGCTATTGCTTCTGATGCGGCAAAAGGCGGCCAGGTATTTCTTCAACGTTTGGTTCATCACCTAAAAGAAAATGGGGTGATTGATAGTGAGAGCAACCCCGAATCTCTGGAGCAGATTCTGCAGTCTATTCAGGACATGTCACGACAAGGAGCCACGGCGATTGATACACCTCCTTTGTCTGTGCAAGAAATTCAGGATCTGGCGAACGAACTTCGAGGTTCGGCGGCAAGCCTCACCACCAACTCAAGCAACTTGTTGCCCCGCTTCGAAAATCTCTGGAATCAGATCACCCTGGTAGCGAATAAAGAGAACATGAACCTGCCTCAAATAATGGGCATGCTTTCTATTCAGGCCGCGTCGGTTTCCGGTGCCAGTGTAGGTGCGGCAGGTGCTATCGGAAAAACTGGTATAGGCATACTGGATGAAGTTATCCTCATGGAGTACCGTGAAACCCTACAGGGGATTTCCGAAGAAGGTGCCAGCAATTATCTGGCAAACCATATGCAGCCTTTTCTGGAAAATGCGCGCTCTCACTTCGATTTCAAACAAGAAACTATTACGCAACGCTGGTTTCACAACGCCATGGCGAAGTTTCGCGCCAAGCTGTTTCCGGAAAAGTAGATTTCGTTTTTGAAATTTGCATTTGCTACTCACTGAAAACTACAAATTTCAGGAGA
Source organism: Pseudomonadales bacterium (assembly GCA_022360535.1). Lineage (GTDB taxonomy): Bacteria > Pseudomonadota > Gammaproteobacteria > Pseudomonadales > Pseudohongiellaceae > UBA9145. The sequence continues at coordinate 5,263 of JAKSCP010000265.1, forward strand.
TTTCCCGGTAATTTCAAGAAAAGATTGTTATCCACAAAGGCTGTGCTAGCTTAATTCTTAGCCAATAAATGCAATAAATTGGCACATTAGAAAAGGGGAAGCGCAACGGATGCGACAACTAAAGACTGATCGGGGTTTCCATGGTATGCAGGGTTTGCAGCTGGGACATCCAAATTCAAAATTGGGAAGAGCAAGACCATGAGTCATCCACAATTCACCAAATTTTCGCCTATTACGGTAGCCGTCAAGAAAAACGTCAGGCAGTTACGTTTGAATGCAGGCTATTCAATGAACGAAGGAGCAAGGTTGCTTGGTGTATCTCGTAAACAACTTGAAGACATTGAAACCATTCGTAATTACGGGTGCCATCTGGATCTGGAACTATTGGCAAAAATGAAGGTGATCTACAAAACGTCCCTCGATGAGTTAGTGGGGGAGCTGCCAGAAGACTACTACTCTGACTACTATGTCAGACCACGCAAACGCCTGGGATCGAAGTCCCGAGATTGAGTTCTGCGGGTTTCTAAGCAAGGCCACCCACATAACCCGCTCCTGGTCTGGGATAGCGTTCCAAAACAAAGACTACAGACAGAAGCGATCTATCGATCTAAAAAGTTAAGTAGGAAGGATGAAAACAAGAGAGTTCGCCCGAATTCTCTTGCTCCCTGCAACCGGCCCACTCAGGCCGCAACCCCTTGAATTAGCGGAAAAACACCGTTTCGTGTATACTGGCTGGCCTTTTTGACGCAATGAGTAAGTGTTTTATGGCGAACAAACCAAAAAAAGAAGCAGTTGTTAGTACCCGCGAGGACTTGGAGGAGCATATTGCGGCCTTCCTGAAAGCAGGAGGCAAGGTCCAACAAATCCCATCTGGTGTCAGCGGCCAGACATCCACTAGTGGCCCACGACAAATCGTTCTCAGCCATAAGACTAGCTCATAACCCGTATTCCACAAAAAACAGAGGGCCCTTGGGCCCTCTGTTTTTTTATGGGTTGAAATTGTTCTACCGAAGTTACAGCTGGGTGACTTCGTAGCCGCGGGCCTGCAGCATTTCGACCAGGCCATCCACACCGATCAGGTGAGCAGCGCCCACCAAGACAAACTCGGTATCACTGTCTTGAAGCATCTGTTCGATTTGGGGCATCCAGCGCAGATTGCGTTGCCTTAACAGAGAATCGTATAGCTCTGGTGCCTGCCGTTGCATGTCGGCAACAAACAGCTGCTCCAGCCTGTCAGCATCACCTTCGCGCCAGGCAGTAATCATCTCACCCATCACTTCACTGGTTTGCTCCAGGTCCTGCAGCGATAACAGAATAAACTCACTCTCGTTGCCTTCGCCCATGGCTGCCAGAAACCCTATTTGTTCCTGAATGGTTTCCAGAGCGCCAATCGCTTTCCCATCGCCCATGCCGCGTGTATTGAAGTGCGCATCAACACCCTGGGGTGTGAAGCCCATCTTTTGAAATTCCAGAATTTGCAAAGTGCTCACTACCATGCCTGGTTTGAATTTCTCCATCATCATAAGCGGCATGCCAACACTGTTGGTGTAGTCAGAAAGTGCCGAGTAAGCTTCATCTGAGAGCACAGTCTTCAGAGATCGCTCATCGTTGTAGGTGAGTTCTTGTAACAGTTGCGCCTGAATGCTCAGATCGCTCATGGAAGAGATATCAGTTTCAAAATACAGCTCTTGCGAATCTGCATAGGCCTCTTCGTATTCTGTCGGTAGTGGATAGTCACTGGGGCGCAGTAAATGAACAGTGCCACCAAGGTACAAAGTCGTGTTGTCTGACTTCACCTGCCACACCGAAGAATCTGCTGACGCAAGCGGTGCCGAACACAGCAGAACTACTCCACAGAGCAGGAGTTGCATGCGTTCTCTCATCGAATTCATTTGCTGACGATTATTCATGATTGGACCTCAGTTCCAGGGCAATGGATGGCAGGCAGCCCGCACTTGCTTGCGTTATGAATTACACGCTGAATTGAGCTGCTGGTTCCCCTATTAACCATTCTTCCATGCTCTTTATAATAGACAGGATTACCCATTAACCCCAGTGCTAATTGAACCATGGCTAAACTTCTATTCCGCATGCGCCACGTCCCTGATGATGAGGCAAAGGACGTCAGAGCGCTTCTGGATGAGCATGAGATTGAGTACTTTGAGACCTTTGCTGGCAACTGGGGCATCTCTATGCCAGCGCTGTGGATAAAAGATGAAAAACGATTCGATGAGGCACGAGAGCTACTGGATGCCTACCAGGCAGAACGCAGCGTTCGCATCAAGGCTGAGTATGAAGAGAAACGCAGTTTGGGAGAAACCAAGACCATGTGGGATAGCTTCACTGAAGATCCATTCCGCTTTCTTGCCTATATTGTGATGATCGGTTTGGTATTGTATTTCTCGTTACGATTCTTCTTGAGTTTTTAGCAAATCCCTTAAGCCACTTCACTTTAGGCGCTAAGATCATATTCATCTGAACTATTGAACAGTTTGCTCGATTTCAATTCCAACTCGAAATCGGTGTCTGGGGGTGGCGTCCAGTAATCGTCGCAAATTTCAACAAACCGCAATCCGATTTCTCTTTCCCTTACGCGCACCACTTGCACAGGCAATGAGGGTGCAGAGTCTTCCCATCCTTCTCCATGAATCCTTACGTCCAATTCCATCATAACGAAGAAGTTCAATTCTTCATCCAGTGTCAGGGACAGGCCACTTACTGACATGTCATTCACATCACCAGTGATGGTGCCAAGAAGTGGGTGATTGAGACTCGCCCAAAATTCAACTTCAACTCGTCTGTGTTCTCTGCGCTCATTCATGACATTTGTTTTTCCAGTTGTATACCAAACTACCGGCCCTCTCCGTGGCACCGTTGTTCTACCGTAGTAAAAGTGTTGCATGGGCGCTGTCGCCGAAACTGTGCCAGACCGCACATTTCTTGAAGTAACTGGTGTAAATTTGAGCAGTTTTTTCGCATTTTTCGGCAAAAGAATCCGCTCAGAATTTAATTGCAGAATGCTGTCAATATTGCTGTGGTGAGAGTCTTTACACCGCCCCTACCCTGTTATATAAAAACTGTGCACGTTTGTTAGTGGTTCCAACAGGGGGGGCCTCCTAGCATTTCTTCCATCCCTGGAAAATCAAGGAGGTGATCCCATCAATAGTCAATCTATTAGGGGAGCCTCCGGTTATTGTCACTAATCATTTAGTGCGTAACTGGAGGGGATAGATTTTTAATCTTCCTTCGCTCCCATATGTAGACGATCCCGTTACTGCTTTGCGGTAACGGGATTTTCATTTATGGGACAGTAGTAAAGGAATAGACAGGAAAGGACTAAACTAACGACTACCAAGATAACTTTTGAGTCGTGGTGGATAGCTCTTGCGGGTGAGCATCTGTTGCAACTGCCATTGTTCATCGACATCAACGTTACGAAGAAAACTTATCTCACCACTTTCCATCGCTGCCACTGGTACCCCACCACGATACAGAACACGGTTTTTACTTAAACGTGGAATCTTGCGACCAGGCAAGATGAAGTTAATCAAATTGAGCGGATCGGTAGCAGCTAGCGAATAGTAATCCGCGTTCACAGCGTTTTCTCTGCTGCGTTTGAACTTGCGCAACTCATCAACGGTTTCCGGGAAGGCAAACTGCTCACCGCCAACACCGTTGACGAAACGACCACCGCGCAACGCCCCGCGTAATTCCAACCTGCGCAGAACAGGTAACAGGACACGCCAGGGTGGTGCAAGCAGCTCCCTGTCCAAAATGCCGCGGAACAACACGCCCCAGCGCTGCAGATAAATGGTCACCAGGCGCTCAAGTTGCTCCTCATCCAGCACGTCCCAGAATCGACTCTGCTGTGCATCTGTATCATCTGCCTGAAAGGTATCCAGAACACTCCAACGACCCGCATCTTCCACACCGAACATAGCTTTGCGTCCACGTCGCCGGTGCGTACTGGGCTTTTTATGATTCGGGGTAAGCAAAGCACGCAGGCCTGTGAAGCTGTCACTGCAAACCCGACCCAGA
>JAKSCP010000416.1 GCA_022360535.1 Pseudomonadales bacterium
TATGCTCCCGGAGCAGACGATATGGGTTATCGGGTAATAGGATTCAACCTGGCACCTACATCCTTAGCCAGATTCGAACCGGTGCAGTATCCCGAATCTGAGATCTATCACTTTGTTCCTCTTGATGAGTATGTGCCTGTTTATCAGCAAAAGTTTACTCTTTTGCAGGAAGTTGTGATGGATGCGTCGGAAGAAGCAGAGGCCATCATGGGTGAGTTGGATGCTCTTACCCTGAGCGGAACCTTGGAATATCAGGCTTGCGACGATGCTATCTGTTTCCTGCCGGTGTCAGTGCCGATTAGTTTCACACTGGATCTGGAGTTGCCCGACAGGCAGCGAGCAGCAAGACAGTAAGTGAATTTGCCTGCTGTCTTTTCTCCAGCACTAATTCTGCAATACCAACTGAGAGAGTTTAAAGAGGGTTATTGCGCATAAACTCGACGATAACCTCGGCGAGTTCTTCACCTTTCTGTTCCTGCAAGAAGTGTCCGGCATCCCGAATGGTGGTATGGGCCTGTCCGTTAGCACCTGGCACCAGGTTTTGAAATACCTCATGGTTGCCTGCGGTGATGGGATCGCCGTCACTGAATGCGGTAAGAAAGGGTTTGTCCCAACGACCGAATACCTCTAAAGCAGCGGCATTCGCCACTGCACCAGGATATTCGACAGTTACCGGTACCCGTTGCGGCAATATCAATGGGCCTGCTTTATAGCGAGCATCGGGAAATGGAGCATCGTAGGCGGCAACGACACTGGGATCGCCAACATTGCCGGCAACCAGGGCGCCCACATTCATGTCTCCCGCATCGATCATGCGCTGATTCATGGCTTTCCAATTGGCGAATGCTCCAGATGTCGGTAACTCGCGATTAGTCGGTGCAGGTAGACCGGTATTACCGATAACAACTCTGGCAAACCGTTCTTCATTTTCTGCCACGACTCGCAAACCAATCAGACCGCCCCAGTCCTGTCCGAAAAAAGTGACCTCGTTTAAATCGAGTTGTGCAACGAGTTCAGTCATAGCATCAACATGGAACACGTAGCTGTGAGTATCCATTGATGTGGGTTTATCAGACTTGCCGAAACCAATCAGGTCCGGAGCGATTGTGCGGTAACCGGCACTGTTGAGAATGGGGATCATCTTGCGGTATAGGTAGGACCAGGTTGGTTCTCCATGTAGCATCAACACCACTTCGCCATCTTCAGGACCTGAATCAACATAGTGCACTCGATAACCACGGATCATCTTATAGTGAGGTTCGAAGTCATATCCTGGTAAATTTTCGAAATAGCTGTCGGGGGTGCGCATTACACCAGGCCTTATTTCATCTCCCAGGCTGCTAAACGGAAAAGCTATGGCGCTGACTAGCAGTGTGGCCCAGCAGAGCTTGCTTGCTTTCATAAATTGGCCTCTATTGATAGAAACAAATACTTTGTCATGATGTTGTGACGGTTCTGTTTCATTGTGCTGATGGAAGTAAAACGACGTGGCCTTTCTTATTGCCGTCTTCGATGTATTGATGAGCTTCTACAGTTTTTTTAAGAGGGTAGGTCTTGTCTATGATCGCACGGATGCTGCCAGCTGCCACTAACTCTGCGAACTCATTTAATTCTTCTCGGCTTACTCCGGCCAGCTTGGTGATTACCTGGAAATCAGTTAACCGATTGGTCATCTTTGCTCGCAGGCTGGGCCCCAATCCCACATTGGCCAGGATATAGCGACCTCTGTCTCTCAAACAACGCAGACTGGCTGAATAGTTGCTTGATCCAACAATATCAAAGATCACGTCGTAACAGACATCTTCATTGGTGAAGTCCAATTCACGATAGTCTATTACTCTGTCTGCTCCACATTGCTCCAACACCTCGAGTTTGTCAGCGCTGTCGATGGCTGTCACTGTTGCTCCCCAGAGTTTTGCCAGCTGAATGGCATAAGTGCCGATGCAGCCGCAAGCACCAACCATCAGGATATGTTCATTGGCTTTTAGATTGGCCAGGCGGAGAAAATGTAAGGCGTGCAATCCGCCAACGCTTATGGTTGAAGCATCGGTATGGCTGATAGAAGTTGGCTTGTGAATAATCGGATACTTTGCGGGTAGTGCCAAACACTCTGCATAGGACCCAAATTTCATGCCGGTGCTGCCAAACACTTCATCACCAACTGTAAACTCATCTACATCTGACCCTATCTCAATAACAGTTCCCGAGAATTCCTGGCCGAGAATTGGAATTCTTGGTTTGAAGATGCCCATAAACAGTCGAATGGGTAACCACAGGCTTGGGTGCACCTTGAATTGCCGCATCTCGCAGTCGCCTGTGAAGATATTGGCAGCTTCGATGCGCACCAGGATGTCATCCTGTTCCACTTCGGGAACCGGAATGTCGGTTAGTTGCAGAACCTCGGGTGGTCCATAGGCAGTCCAGCGTACCGCTTTCATGCAAGGGTTACTCAGCGTGGAATAGTCTCTCCTAAGCCTGCCAGATCGTGCCGACAATTTACACCCCACGAGTTTAGCTATATGTTGGGGGTATGGAATCGCAATTAGACTCGGTGCAGCCTCAGGAAATCCCCAGGGTTCCTGGGCACTGGCTGCTAGGTAACCTGCTGGAGTTCAAACGTGCACCGCACCGTTTTTTGAGTGCGCTGGCGAAGCAGGGACAGGGCCTGGTTCAGTTTCGGCTATTTCACAAGAAGATGATCGCTATCACTTCGCCAGAATGTGCCCAGCAACTCTTTAAGTCCTCCAGTAAAAACTATCCGCGAGGTGCTCAACGCAAATCCCTGGAATCGATTCTGGGACTTGGTTTGATTACTCAGGAAGGTCGTCTTTGGAAACATCATCGACGAGTCGTTGCGCAAGCGTTCAGGCCAGACTTCCTGGAATATTCCTTGGAGCAAAACAGTCGTCTACTGGCCAAGTTATTGCAGCGTTGGGATGGGATGGCGAATCAAGGGAAGTCCGTGGATGTTGTGGACGAGACTCGCCGAATCACGCTGTCTGTCATAGTGCGAGCACTCTTCTCGAAGGACATCGATCTCTCGAAAAACCGAGAGCTCTATGGTGCTATTGTTAACGCCAATCACTTGATGTTCACGCGCCACACATCCTTGTTTCGATTCCCTGATTGGATACCTACTCCCTTGAACCGAAAAGTAGCGCGTACCCGTGCCGTCATGGACGCGTTTATTGCCGAGTCGCTTGCAGAGAAAGAATCACGCTCAGCAGGATTGGGCGGTGAACAGGACGCAGCGACGAGCAAAGACATCGCAGATCACTTTTTGCAAGCGGAAGCGGCGGGGGATATCTCACGCGCTCAAATCTTCGATGAAATTCGCACGCTGTTGGTGGCGGGGTTTGAGACTACTGCTACCTCTCTGGCCTGGACACTCTACCTGCTGGCACGCCACCCCGAAGTAATGGAGGTCTGGCATGCTGAATTGGATTCAGTGCTGGCGGGTGATTTACCCAAGTGGGAGCACATGAGTCAATTGCCCTATACCGAATACATTGTTATGGAAGGTATGCGCTTGTTTCCACCTGCCTATGGTCTGACCCGTACTTCCCTGGAGGAAGATGTAATTGAGGGATTCCGAATGCCTGCGAATGCCTCCATCGTATTGTCCATTTATGGTATTCAACACGATGAGCGTTATTGGCAAGACCCTGAAAAATTTGATCCTGGTCGGTTCTCCCGTGAGTGGCGCGAAGATGCATTTCTGCCCTTTGGCATGGGGAAACACATTTGCATCGGTAGTCGGTTTTCTATTCTGGAGTCCATGCTGGTGCTCGCTTCTATCGGTCAGCGCTTTGAAATCGAATTGATCAGCTCCGCCGAGGTTGAACCGAACGCACAAGTCACCTTGTTGCCAGGTTCGGCAATTCAGTTGCGACTAGAGTCCAGAGTGAGCTAGACAGTCCCTTCTGTGGCGTAGACTTTAGGCGAAATCCCTTTTAACCTGTGCTCCACGATTAATCCCTCGGGCACCACGTGTCAGCCGAACAAGAATGGGAACGCGCCATGATTACTCAACGATCTGTTTGCAAAGCACCCTCAATACAAGTCGCTAGAAGTCTCATCTGCTCCTTATTGCTCAGTTGCAGTCTCACTGTTATGGGACAGGGCCTCACGGGAACCGAGAACGGGGAGTGGCGCTATCTCGGTGGAGATGCTGGCCACACACGCTCTTCCAGCTTGGATCAGATTAACGCAACAAACTTTTCTGAATTGGAACAGGCCTGGCTCTGGCGCAGTGACAATTTCGGTCCCAATCCAGATTATTTTTCCCGCTCTACCCCTATCTATGTGGATGGGACCTTGTACACAGTGGCGACACCAAGACGTCAGGTGGTTGCCATCGATCCGGCTACAGGTGAGAACCTGTGGACTTTCCGCGAACCGGAAACCATTCGCCATCAACGCTCACCTCGTCAGGCTTACGGTAAAGGAGTGGCCTATGCAGAAGTCGATGGCAGGGGTGTTGTCTACATAACGACACCAGGATTTTTTCTTTGGGCATTGGACGCCAAGACGGGGCGTCCACTGGAAAACTGGGGCAGTGAATTTCCCGTCGGCCAGTTTCCAGAAACCGGCGTTATCGATCTGATTCCACATCTGGTTGAAGGCTGGGGCCCCTGGGAAGACTACGTAGTGGCGGGTGGTGAATACGATGCTGACTACGGCATTCCCAGAGAGCTGGGCATGGTGACTGCATCAGCACCACCGATCGTCGTCAATGGTGTCGTGGTTGTGCTTGTCGGTCATCAGCCCAGTTACGGACAAACCCGCATCGAGAATGTGCCTGGCGACATAATGGGATTCGATGCTGCCACCGGGGAACGCTTGTGGAAGTTTCATGTCATTCCCCGACCTGGTGAGGTGGGTCATGAAACCTGGCACAACGATGCCTGGCGTTTCTCTGGCGATATGTCTACCTGGGCACCGGCTTCCGCCGATCCCGACCTTGGACTGGTCTATCTCGTCACCAATGCATCAACGGTACAGGCTTACGCCGGACATCGACCGGGTGACAATCTGTTTGGAGGTAGTTTGCTCGCGTTGGATGTCGCGACCGGTGAGCGGCGTTGGCATTTTCAAATTCATCGCAGCGATCAGTGGAATTATGATTTGCCCACACCACCGATGTTGATGGATCTTACCGTAGATGGGCAGCGCATACCTGCAGTCATTCAAAACACCAAGCAGGGTTTGGTGTTCGCTTTTAATCGTGAAACAGGGGACCCCATCTGGCCGATCGAAGATCGACCGGTCATTCAAACCGAAGTGCCGGGTAACTACACCAGTCCTACCCAGCCTTATCCCACCTGGCCAGAACCGGTGGATCCGATTGTCCTGAATGGCATTACTGAAGAGTTTGTCATCGACTATACGCCAGAGCTCAAGGAAGAGGCGCTGACTATTCTGAATGGATTTCGAGTTGGCGGTTTGTATGTGCCAGCCTTGCCCAACACCTATGAGGGTGACTACATCAATAATGTTGGCTGTCTGGGTGGAGGTAATATCATTCCTCATCCCCCGGTTGCGGACCCGAGCACTGGATTAATGTTTAATTCTCACCGTCGTAATTGCTTTGCGCCGGGCTTCATGCGTCCCACCAATGGCAGAGACAGGGATAATCCCAATTACCCCGAGCCGGGGGAGGGCGGGGCGACTCCAAATAGTACGCCTACCACCGGCGTTACTGTCGCCGCTTGGTTACCTGGCGGTGGCGGTGGTCTGCCGACAATTGACGGTCTGCCCCTGTACAAGCGTATGAACAACCAACTCACTGCCTACAACATGAATGGTGGTGAAAAAGTCTGGTCAATTCCCATCGGAGAAACACCAGACTCGATTAAGAATCATCCGTTATTGGAAGGAATCGATGTGCCCAATTCCGGTGGCACCGGATGGTCAATTCAAATGGTGTCAGGTGATCTGCTCATTCAAACCAGAGCCCTAAGTGAGGGTATGGCACAGATGGAGCCAGATGCACCTCTTACTCTCAACGCTCGTGACAAGTTCACTGGTGAGTTACTTGGTCAGGTGCCGCTACCAGCGCCTGGTCAATATGGCATGATGACCTATATGCATGAAGGGAAGCAGTATATCGTGGTGCAGATCGGGAGCTCTCGAACTGACTTTCCGGGTGCCTTGGTTGCCTATCGATTGCCGGACTAGTAGCGCTGTTGCTGTATAGTTGTTGTATTAAAGGTTAAAGGTGCTTTGAATAAGCCACAGTAGTTTTTTGTTGAGAGAGTTTGCCTGTGGCTAAGCCTTTTCTGATTATTCAGCTGCGTCCTGAAGATGAGACCTCTGATAACGAGTTTGAGAAAATCAAATTCTATGGGGGCCTGGCCGATAATGAAGTGGAACGCTTACGCATTGAGTCTACCGGTCTGCCTGATCTTAACCTGAGTGGCTACAGCGGTATCATTGTTGGGGGTAGTCCTTTCGATATCTCTACCCCGGATGCAGAAAAATCCGCGATTCAAAAACGCATCGAGTCCGACTTTGTGCGTCTATTCGATCAATTGGTTCCGCAGGACTTTCCATTCTTAGGCTGTTGCTCTGGCAATGGTCTATTGGGGAACTATTGCGGAGCCCCCATCTCCACTCGCTATGGCGAGGATGTTGGGGGCGTGGACGTGACCATCACTGAAACAGGGCGCCTCGACCCGTTGCTCGAAGGGATGCCAACGACGATTCGGGTGATGTTGGGGCATAAAGAAGCCTGCGATGTGGTGCCTCCGGGGACAGAGCTATTGGTCGAAGGTAAGGCTTGTCCCGTGCAGATGTTCCGCCTGAAGAAGAACATCTATGCCACCCAATTCCATCCTGAAGGGGATGCTGATGGCTTTGCCGTGAGAGTTCACGCCTATAAGCATCATGGTTATTTCGAACCCCATGCTGCTGATGAACTCATCGCAAGGATAAGCAACGAACACGCACCCTATCCGCATCAGATATTGCAACGCTTCGTGGCCCGCTATCGGCGCCCGTGAACCCTGGTCTGAAGACTAAGGATTGAAAACTCAGGCTTCCTGTACGCCGGGTCGGCCGGCTTCGACTGCAAATCGTTTGCGAACCTGAATAGGTGCGCCGGCCTCTGTTACCTTATCGACGACTTTGTATTCGCTTAACCAGCTTTGTGGCGAGAGCGTGGCTTTTACATAGCCGCGCTGAGCGTTGTAAAACTTAACGTGGGGGTTGTTAGATAGCAGGTCAGAACCGTAGTCGGTCATATCCTGGCCATCACCACCAGAGGTAATCGAAGTGCCGACGAATTCGCTACCGACAGTCCTGGAACTGAGGTCATCGAAATCTAATTTGAGATCGGCCGCCCAGTTAGAATGGATGTCTCCAGTGAGCACAACTGGGTTAGGTGTTTGCACTTCATCCATGTATTGCAGCAGCTCCTGTCGCTCATAGGGGTAACCATCCCAGATATCCATGGGCTACAACTCGTTTCCGTCTTCGTCCCGTGAGCGCAGACTGGCCATCATGATTTGCTGTGCCAACACATTCCAGGTGGCATCGGCTGTGGCCAGGCTGTTGTAAAGCCAGTCTTTTTGCGCTGCGCCCAACAAGGTGCGACTGCTGTCCTGATGTTCAGCGCAACTCTGCTTGCGACCGTCTCCGCAGGCCTGGTCACTGCGATACTGCCGAGTATCCAGTACGCTCATCTCCATCAATTTGCCAAAGCGTAAGCGGCGATGGATCGGCATGTTAGGTCCCTGGCGTCCAACAGGAAGGCGAATGGGCATGAATTCATAGAACGCTTGATAAGCTGCGGCACGTCGCAGCAACAACTGTTCGGGAGTTTGATCGTCTTCGGCGATTTCTGCCGCGTAATTGTTATCTACTTCATGATCATCCCAGGTTACCACCCAGGGTGCCGAGGCATGGGCTGCGAGCAAGTCGCGATCTGACCGGTAAGTGCTGTAACGAGCGCGATAATCCTCGAGATTAAGAATCTCTGGTCCTTCATGGGCGCGGACCAGATTTTCACCCCAGCTTCTTTCGTAGATGTAATCGCCCAGGTGCACGATAAGATCGAGCTGTTCTTCTGCCATATGTTGATAGGCAGTGTAGAAACCATGCTCGTATTGCTGGCAGGAAGCGAAAGCGAATTCGAAGCGGGTATTGTCGTCATCGGCGGCGGCAGCGGTTTTGGTCCTGCCTGCAGGGCTGGTGACATTGCCAATATGCCAGCGATAGTAATAGACGTTCGCGGGATTCAGACCTCGTACTTCGGCATGGGCGGAATGTCCGAGTAAAGGTGTCGTAGCAATGGTGCCAGTTCTCACTATTCTTGAAAAATTTGAGTCCTCTGCTATCTCCCAACGTACTTCCAGTACATCATTGTAGGCGCCGATCTCTGATAACACGTCTCTGGCCAGACGTGTCCATAGAATCACGGAATCTGAAGTAGGGTCGCCAGAAGCTACACCCAGCGTGAACGGATCACCGGGTAGGGAAGCAAGTCTGCGGGCGGCACTATGGGCGATTGCCGGTAGGGCTCCCATCGATAGAGCAAGACCCAACTCACTGCCGACTTTGAGAAGCTGACGTCGGGAAACCGGCCTGCTGAATACTGATTGTCGGGAGGATCGTGAATTCGACATGAGAATATCCTCTAGAGTGTGTGCAATTCAGGCAGTCTAATGTCTCAATATTGCGGATTCGTGACCGTAGTCCGGCATAAACTCCGGCTCCGCTCGATTACTGCGCTATTGTTACTTCACTGCTGTTACTGTGCTACTGATAGGTGGAGCAGCGATTATCCGCTAGTTGTAAATTGTCTCTGTAATCACTGTCTTGAGCGGGCAACTCCAGAACGCGTAATGGCAGATCGGCGATGGGTAGATTGTCGAGATTGATAAAATCCTCGGTGCCCCAGCTGTCACGGTAAGAGTTGTTTTCGGCGCTGTCGGGATCCACTGCATACAATCCCACAGGTCCTTCGCCACCCCGGTCAACCAGGATCAGTCCATAGTCCTGCATGGCTCTTGCGATTGTTCGTTCGTAGTCAGTTAGGCTCAAACTGTCCAGATCGAAATCCGGGTCAAGCTGAATGCGCGCTCCTTCCGGTAGAGCGAAGCTTTCTGTGCTTACTCCATCACTATCGGTCGCAGGTGCCACCGGTCCGCCCGCTTTCGGAAACTCATAGCTGAAAGCCAGGGGGTGATTGATTTCTCCTGCCAGCAATTCAGAGGGCCAGATAACTCCCCCAAGGAAGGCCAGACCGGAACCTCTTGACGACAAGCCATTGGGATGAATGCCGGTGCCATCCATGTCGAATGCTGTCGCAAAGCTGGCTACCCAGGCACCATTTTCCTCCCGCGCTTGCCAGAAGTCATATTCGCAGCGATTTTCCACATCGAGAATAATTAAAAAATTGTCTTGAGCCGATTCTTCGCCGCACCCGATGGGTGGTGAATCCCCGCCATCCACATCATTTGAAGGTGTTGCCCATTCTGGAATTGGTACCCCGGCGATCTCAGTAATCCCCAGTTCCCAAAACTCCCCGCAGGGCAAAAACACATCCTGGGTGGGTGTGGACGAATCGGCAAAGAACACGGTTGCGGAGAATTGCCCAACTTGCACAACAAACTGCTCGGAGATATTAAGTCCTTCAATCAGGGCATCAGAATCAGGGTCGATAGCGACTTGTGCGGGTAGAGGGGTATTGAAGACTGAATCATTGGCGTACAGATTAAGTGCAGTGAACGCGGGGATTTCTGCCGGGAGCGAATCCAATGGAATCGCAGAATCACTGGCTGCGGAAACTGTGAGTTCGATAGTTTCGACCTGATCTCCCCATTCGATACGCAGGCTGTAAAACCCGGTGTCATTTCCAGAGGGCGAAACTCGCAGTTCACCATCCACCAGCGCGATAAATTCCGGCGCATCTGTTCCGTCAGTCAGTTTGATGTCAGCGATACTGCTATCGATCTCAGAGCTGAGTTGAAGAATGGTGGTCTTGTCAGTCAATGCAGTTAAGTCTTCGGTAATGAAATCGCGCTGGAAAAACACAGTGCTGGGAAGAAAGTCCACTCCACCCGCATAGGACAAAGTAAGTTCTACGCTGTCGCTGTCGACTGCAACCAGGTCGGTGTACACACCGGTAACGCTATCAAAGCTGGCGCTGCAGGCTCCCTCGGCGCTGATTTCAGTCGCTTCTCCCGCAATCAGACGCCCATCTACCAGATTCATAGAGAGCATGAAGCTCTGGCGTGAGCCACCTTCACCAGCAGGTTCACCGTCGGCCAGAATATCTACGCAGGGTATAGTGAGGACGCCACTGGCCAGATCGAAAGAGCTGCCGGGTTCAGCGGAAGCGGTGTTTGCAACGAACATTGCCAGCAAGGCCGAGGATAGGGTGAAGTGTTTCGTATTCATTTTCTTGTCCCAGCTTTTTATTTTGTATTTTTATGGCAACGGCATCTCATCACTTTCTTCGGAGCGTGCTGCTTCGAACGCCGGGACCGCAGACTCCGTGCGAATTTGTTCTAACCAGAATACGCCGTCGAAAGGAGCACTGTTGCCTCGAGTGCCAACGAAATCTATATCGCCGTCACCATCCAGGTCGCGGGCGATAAATTTATCGAACATGCCGCGCTTGCGACGAGAGATGTCATGGCGAGTCCATTCCTGCTTTGCGTTTCCAGGATTTTCAAACCAACCCAGTCTGCCCAGTGGACCATGACGGTCAACCTCACCGTCACCAGCCCTCGGGCCACGACTATAGCTTCCAGCCATCACATCCATATCCCCATCGCCGTCGATATCGGCGAGTTCCAGGCCAGTGATGCTGTCGGGCATGAATGTTCCGATGGTAAATCCATTCCAGGCATCTCCCAGTCGTGCAGGTTGTTCAATCCAACCCAGGTCGGGGCCAGCACGCCCGATAATATCGGGTAAACCATCACCGCTTAGATCGGTGTATTCCAGATTGAAACCCGCCATTGGCTTGCCCACGATGCCAATAGCGTGTTCGATTAATTGCAGATTTCCTGCACCGGGATTTTCGAACCACAACACACGGTTCTCACCACGAGTTCCGACAACCAGATCCCAGTCTCCATCACGATCCAGATCCACCGGTTCACTGTTTTGTGGAACGCTGTAGTGCCCGAGAGGTACCTCTGTCCAACTCTCAGCTTCGAGGGGATCACCGTTCAACTGGAAGATTGAAACTGGTGTGGAACGAGCGAAATCTTCGGGACCGGGCCGTTGCGCCCCTTTGTTCACTGCGATTACTTCTGGTGCTCCAATGGCATCGATGTTTGCCACAAAAACTCTGATATAAGAGCCCGTGTTTTTCGTCATTGGCAGTATCAAACGTGGCCACTCGGCTTCGCGGGCATCGGCACCAGGGTTCTGCAAATAGATCACATGGGAAAGTTCTGCAGCGACCAGCAAGTCAGGGAATCCGTCTCCATTCATGTCTGCAATATCCACATCTTCGGGAGCTGGTGCGTCGGTGTTTTCCGCAACCGTGATATTGGTCCATTGATCCGGGTCGCTGGAGCCAAATGCGATACGTACGTGACCTGTGGCAGGCGCTTCAAAGTCTGGGTCATAAGAGGCCGAGTCATAAGTAGTATCGTACTCATGAACCGATACAATATCTTCGAATCCATCCAGATCCAGATCAGCCATCTCTAATCCGTCACTGCCGCTTAGATCGAAACCCGCCACGGCGGGATCATCAATGATGTGTTCACGCCAACTGATGTACTGGCCGTCGGCAGACTTCGCCTGGGTCAAAGATTCACCCACGGTTTGTTGTGCAGAAGTGCTTGAGCAGAGGAGGTAGAGGGAACTGATTAAGGGAATGAGAGAGCGCCGTTTCAAGGTCATTTTTATCATGCATCGCAGCTTTATTGAGCAGACATAATAGACGCAGATGCTGCCAGGCACCAGTGTCCAGGCTGGTACTGGTGAACGGCCGTGAAAGCCGGACAATATGCGGTCTGGAGACGTTTCAAAGGGGTAGCACGGTCGACATAAAAGCGGGGAGCGGGTAGCATTCAACGCTCTGAAAAAGGGGTATCTCAATGTTACGAGTTATTTTGATTATTTGTTCGCTGATGGCAGGAATTGCCACAGCCCAGAGCCAGCTTCCCGAACTCTCAAATCTGGATTCGGGTTGGAATGCTATAGAAACAGACGGAGTCTGTTCTACTGGCACAGATTACCAGTTCTATGCAAAGCCGTCGGCAGACAACAGTGAAGTATTGGTGTTCTTCAATGGTGGTGGTGCTTGCTGGTTTGGTGAAGCCTGTGACCTGACTGCACAGCCCAATGTGCACTCGCCCTATGCGGAAATGGATCAAAACAATCCTGCGCTGGCGGATGGCATCTTCAATATGGAGAATCCGGAAAATCCGTTTGCCGACTATGCCATGGTGGTAGTGCCTTATTGCAACGGTGATGTGCATATTGGGTCGGGTGAAAAAACCTATACCTATCAGAATGAAGAAGGAGAAGAAATCTCGGTAACTGCTTACCACAATGGTTTCGAAAACAGCCAGGCGGTATTAAGCTGGGTGTATGAGAACTTCAATGCGCCATCCAATGTCGTGGTTAGCGGTAGCAGCGCCGGAGCAATTGGAAGTTCTTTCTACGCGGGCTTCATCGCTGAGCAATATCCCAACGTACCGGTAGTGCTGCTTGCAGATGCTGCCGGCGGTTACGGGACTCCAAATTTGCCAACAGTCCACAATGCCTGGGATACCGCTGCGGTGTTACCAGACTGGGATGCCTATGCTGGCGAAACCAATCAAACCATTACTTTCGAAGATTTTTATATTGCCAGTGCCGCTCAGGCCGAAAATTTGAGAATCGCTCAGTACAACGCTGCCGAAGACTCGGTGCAAAAGAACTTCACCTACTTAATAGGAGATGCTCCCGGCAGTTTTTCTCTGCCGCAGCGTATACTTAACAATTACCAGAAAATCGAATCCGCTGTTGATGAGTTTTATACTTATACAGCAGGGGGCACTTCTCACACTATTATGGGAAGCGAGATTTTTTATGAGTATGAGGTTGAAGGCGTTCGCTTTGTAGATTGGGTGGCAGACCTGATTGCGGGTCGACCTGTACAAGATATCAGTTGTGTGAACGAGTCGGCAGGCTGTGCCGATGCCCCGGATTAGTCGCTCTTATCAATAGCTAGCACTCGAACTACTATTCATGGCTGAAGTAAAAGACATCGTATTCGCAGTCCGCGACACCATGAGTGCGGAAGTTTGCCCATTGGTGCAATCCGCACTGGACGAAGCGGCCAAAAGCATGCGTAATCTGACCGCCACATCGCTGGACGGGCAGCAGCTATTCGATGCGAAACAGGATGTTCTGCAGCGATTCAGAACTTTATTCGAAGCCAATTTCGATCATCTGGTAGTAGAGAAGTCCAAGCAAACCAGCGTGCTGGACTATGGAAGCCTGAGCCTGGTGCAAGAGGATGACCTGGAAGCCATTATCGCAATGGAAGGCATGATTGCTCATGCCAGGAATTGCGATATTCATCATTATCTTTGTTTCACCACCAGACTGGATTCTATGTTCTTCGGCACTCGAATCGACGAGTCCAACAATCCCATGGATCCGGAGCAGATAGGAGATGCATTCAAAGATTCTTTGCAGCCTGTAGGCTTAAAGCCAAATGGGTTGTTGATGGTGTACCGGCAATTTAACAGTAAAGTCTTCCACGAATTGGAGACGGTGCTTGAAAAAGCCAACGAGATCTTGATTGCTCACGGGATCATGCCCGATCTCGACATCGCCAGCCGCCAGAAAGAAGAGATCAAAGGCAAGCGGAGCAAGCCACGTCCTAAAGTCGATCCTGTTGAGCGTGCCTTTAGTAAAGAAGAGTCCTGGTCTGGGAGTGAAGCCAGCTCGGGTGGTTCACAACAGCTGTTTTCCATGATGCAAACGCTGATGCGGAGCATGGGGGCAAACGCTGGAACTGGAGGCGCAGGTACTCAAGGATCTGCTGCTGGGCAGGGTAATGAGTCGGGGGCTGCAGCCGCCATGACCGGTGGACTGCAATCGGGCATGATGGTAGGTGGGCGACAGGTCGAGTTACTTGCAACAGATAAATTAGTCAGTTTATTAGAGCGCCTGGAGCAGGTTGATAACCTCGAATCCGAGGGTCGTCAGAACATCACAGAGTCGATTGGTAAACAACTGGAAGCGGACAGTGACGATAATACCCTGCAAGCTATAGACGGGCAGAGTTCTGATGTCATCAATGTCATTAATCTGCTTTACGAGGCAATTTGGGAAGACAGTTCTGTGCCCATTCCAGTAAAGGAGTTATTGGGTCGGACGCAAATAACCGCTCTCAAGATTGCTCTGAAGGATTCTTCCTTCTTCGACAGCGAATCACATCCGATGCGGGTTCTGATTAACGAGTTAGCCACAGCAGGCATTAGCTGGACGGAAACCCAGGATGTTCACCAGGACCCGGTGTATCAGCAGATGGATAAAACCGTCGCCACCCTGATCAATGACTACAAGGGCGACAGTACTTACATCGAAGAATTGATTGAAGAGTTTCAATACTTCAAGCGCCGCCAGCTGTTGTCCAATCAGGAGACCGAGAACAGCCTGATGGATGCGGATGAAAGAGCTGAGCGTTTGGAAGATGTAAAACATTACGCACGGGAAAAAATAGTCGAAAGAATACTTGACCCTGGCCTGTCGGAGTTCGTTCGTGAGTTTCTCGACACCCTGTTCCACAAGTTTTTGGTTCAGGTCATCCTGCGCGAGGGCCCCGGCGGTGTCAGCTGGAAGCCGGTGATGAACACTATCGACGTTCTGTTATGGACTGTGCATTCCGAACGAACAGCAGATGACCTTGACCGCTTTCTTAAACTCAAGCCCAGATTATTGATCAATCTGAAAAAAGCACTGGATGTAGCGGAGGTACCTGAAGAAGAGGCGCTGGCAGCATTGCGAGAGCTGCAACACGTGCAGGAAGAGTGTTTCAAGAGCCAGGAACCTGAAGAATCTGCTGAAGAGTTGGAAGACTTTGCTGCCTGGATGGCTACGGCGAAACCAATTTCCGAACATGAACTGAAACCGCTGCCTGAAGATGATGAGCACATGCAGGAGGTTACCAAGATCCCGATCGGGATTTGGATGGAGTTTCAGGTAGAAGGTGAACAGACAATTCGCTGCACGCTCGCAGCAAAAATCGACACGATCGACAAGTACGTCTTTGTTAATTCCCAAGGCGTAAAGGTGGTGGAAAAATCTCGCATGGGCCTGGCAAGAGAACTCAAGGCGGGCACTGTGAAGGTTATCAGTGAGGCACCACTGATCGAGCGTGCTATGGAAACAGTGATCGGTAAATTGCGTAACGCCTAGGTGTCACCTTGCGGCGATCATAGGGCCATCGATATGTTTAAACGAGTACTGCTGCTTATAGTTACCCTTTTGTCGACAACACTGAGCTGTCTTGTTGCAGCGCAGATCGATAACAACGAGTTACGTCTTACTGAGCTTGATCGCTATGTCCGGGCTCCAGATAACAACTATCGTTACAGTGTGATTGACACTGTCAATGATGCGGATTTCACTACTTATATTCTGGAAATGATCTCTCAGCAGTGGTTGACTGAAGCGGAAGTGAACCTGCCTGTCTGGGAGCACTATATGACGGTTACCGTGCCGCGAACGGTTGAGAGTGACATCGGCTTTTTGTACATCACCGGTGGCAGTAAATCGAACTCGGCTCCCGTGGCCGCACCTGACCTTGATGTCACCCGGGCGTTGCGAACCAATACCGTGGTTACCACACTCTACATGGTACCCAATCAACCACTTGTGTTTACCGACGATGGTAGAGACAGAACAGAGGATGCCATTATCGCCTACACCTGGGATAAGCATTTGCGTACCGGGGATGACAAATGGCCACTGCGTCTACCCATGACCAAGGCTGCTGTCCGTGCCATGGACACAGTGACCAATTTCCTGGCTCAAGCAGAGCAGGGTTCAATAGAGGTTGATCAATTCGTCGTTGCTGGTGGTTCGAAACGCGGCTGGACGACCTGGA
>JAKSCP010000291.1 GCA_022360535.1 Pseudomonadales bacterium
CAGGCTTTAGGAACTCATGAAGATATCCAGCGGTTTTTACGCAGTGCTGCAATCCGGCTAAACGCCCCATTGGAGGCACACACCGGTAATCGCTATCGTTTTTTACCTCAGCACCTTACGCCTGTTCTCAAAACTCGCTTAGCCGACGAAGGTTTTGATCAACCACTACTGCTGGATTTCCATGAACTACATCGAAGTCATCCGTTAGTTTCCATTTTGGCTGACCATATTCTCGAAGGGAGTTTATCGGGTGATAGCTCGATTGCTGCACGTTGCGCTGTTACCGAAACCCAAGATGTGAACGCTGTTACAACACTCTACCTGCTGCGATTGCGTCACCAATTAACCTACGTTCGGCGTCGCGAGCCCTTTCAGCTAATGGCTGAAGAAACGGTTACCTTGGCAGTGAAAGGTCGCAATAAACCTGAATGGATAACAAACGAAGAAGTAAATGATCTTTTGACTTGTGAGCCCGCTAGCAATCTCCCTTTAGAACTGATTACTCGTGAGATTAACCAAGCGTTAAGATTCCTCGAAGAGCAAAATCATAAATTGGAGGAAATTGCCCAAGAGCGCGCTCACGGTTTACTTGAAGATCACCGTCGGGTCAGAGAGGCGTCACGAGATGTCGGTCAGTACAGTGTTACCGCATGCCTGCCGGTAGATGTTATTGGCGTGTATGTACTTTTGCCAGCAGAGCTATAAGGGATTCTAATGAAGAAAATCAGGAACACTGCTGCATCTGTTCTAAATCTACCCAGTATCAAGCTGGAAGGGTCACTGTTTCTACCTGGCTTGCTCGAAGAAGCTGCACTCGGAAATGCCGATTACCAGACCGAAGTAGATTACCAGACACCCAAAGGGTTACGGCTGAAAGATGACTACAGTCGAGCATTTCAGATCGCATGCGCGCAATGGAAACATTTTGCTCCATTGCTGGATCGTACCGATTTAGATACGTTTGCCTGCACCAGCAATTTTGTGGGTGAACTTCTGAAAGATACGTTGGGCTATTCACTGCAAGATTTAGATGAAATTGTTGCGAGTGATCGTAAATATCCTGTCACCTGGGTGGCGGGCAATGTGCCAATAATAGTTGCTCCTTTCAATCTCGGTTTAGATGAAATAGATGTGCAGTTTTCGACTACAAGTGTTCAACACAGTGGGAGTCGCAAAAAATCCGCTTTCCAACTGGCTCAGGAATTGTTAAACGCCAGTGATGATCATCTCTGGGCGCTAGTCACTAATGGTAGGCAGCTACGTTTAATGCGGGACTCTGCCAGTCTAACCAGGCCCAGTTTTCTTGAAGTAGATATAGAAGACTTACTAGAAGGTCAGCGATTCAGCGAATTCGCCAATGTTTGGCGAATGCTGCATGCAAGTCGCAGCGGTTTTCAATCACGTCCAGAGCAAAGTATTTGGGAACTATGGCGTGAAGCTGGAAAAGAGGCTGGCTTCCAGGTTCGCAATGGGCTGCGAAACGGTGTGGAAGAGACTTTGAAAGTCTTGGGTGAAGGATTTATCCAGCACCCCAAAAACAGCAATCTTTTAGCCCAGCTAGATTCTGGCGAGCTGACCAAAGAAGACTATTTTCAGCAGCTTTTGCGCCTTGTCTACAGACTTATTTTTCTATTTACCGTAGAAGAACGCGGCCTACTGCATCCGAAAGACGAGAGTAAACATGCTCAGCACGCGCGCCAGACCTATGCACAAGGTTATGCTCTGGGACGACTGCGTGATATTTGTCTTAAGCGCAGAGCGCGCAATAGCTTTGATGACCAATGGCAGGCAATCAAAATTATTTTTAAAGGGCTAGCAGCTGGAGGACCAAAGCTGGCTTTGCCTGCGCTAGGTGGTCTTTTTGCCGCCGACCAATGCCCTCATTTGGATACAGCCAGTTTGAGCAACGAACACTTACTCATGGCGATTCTAAATCTGCGCTGGGCCAATTATGAGGGGAATCTAGCCCCGGTAGATTATCGAAACATGGGGCCAGAAGAACTCGGTAGCGTTTACGAAAGCTTACTGGAGCTAGACCCGCAACCCGATGCAATTCAAAAAACATTTGATCTAGTCAGCACAACAGGCAATGACCGAAAAACAAGCGGTAGCTACTACACGCCAGATTCGCTGGTTCAAGAACTAATAAAATCTGCGCTGGAACCTGTCATTGAGCAACGCCTTACCGAACACCCGGAAAACCCAATCGACGCAGTGCTTAGCATTCGTGTAGTTGATCCAGCCTGCGGCAGCGGACACTTTTTGTTGGCCGCAGCGCGCCGATTGGCTGAGACGGTTGCAGAGCTACGAGTCGCAGATGGTGTGGTCAAACCTAGCGATTACCGTCATGCACTAAGGGAAGTCGTTAGTCACTGTATCTTCGGCGTTGACCGCAATCCCATGGCCCTGGAACTGGCACGCACCGCCTTATGGCTTGAAGGATTTGAAGAAGGCAGACCGCTTTCGTTTATTGATCACCATTTGCAATGCGGTGATGCGTTACTGGGTGTAATGGACTTGAAGTCCTTGGAGTTCGGGATTCCTAAAGCTGCGTTCAAGCCACTTTCTGGCGATGACAAAGATATTTGTAAAGCGCTCAATAAACTGAATACTGCCGAATTAAAAGACCTATCAAAGAAACGCGAGGCGAAACAGTTTAAGCAAATTGACGAATTCATAAGCCAGGATAACAGCCTGGAGCTGTTAGATGCGATTGAGGCAATGCCGGGTGAAACCACGTTGCAAGAAGCAGAAAAAGAAGAGGCATACCGCGAGTTTCTAATTCAGGCTAATGATTCTCCGCTACGCCATGCCGCTGATATGCTCCTTGGAGCATTCCTGCTTCCGAAAGAATCAGAAAATGAACAAAATATTCCAACTTCTGCCAATCTGTATCTTGAGTTGCTGAGAGAGAAAAGCAGCATCCAGGTAGCTAAGCTCGAAGCTTCTCAACGCGCCTGTGAAACCGCTCGGGTTTTTCACTGGCCATTAGCGTTCCCGCAGGTATTTGCGCAAGGAGGCTTTGACTGTGTTTTAGGCAACCCGCCCTGGGAGCGAATAAAACTACAAGAAGAAGAATTCTTCGCTTCCAGACACCCCGACATCGTCAGTGCAAAAAACAAGGCTGAGCGGAACCGGCGCATTCAATGGCTCAGTGAAGGAGAGCTAACAAAAAATCTATACCCCGATACTCCAGCTAACGACCGAGAGTGTGAGGCAGAACAACGGCTATTCAAAGATTTTTTGTCTGCAAAGAGAGAATCAGAAGCGATAAGCGTTTTTGTTCACGTTAAAGGCGAAGAAGGAGGTCGATACCCTTTTACGGGTGTTGGTGATGTGAACACATATGCACTGTTTAGCGAAACCATATCTGGAATAACAAACGGAAGCGGCAGAGGCGGTTTTATTGTTCCTTCTGGCATTGCCACAGATGATTCTACTAAGCGCTATTTCCAGCATTTGGTAAACAACAATCGATTGGTTTCGCTTATAGGTTTTGATAATGCACTGAAAATTTTCCCCGCAG
>JAKSCP010000417.1 GCA_022360535.1 Pseudomonadales bacterium
CACCAGCAGATCGAACTACCAACAAGTCTCCTGCTACTACCGCGAGTTCACGCTCCTTGCCAAGAAAGTCCCCGGACTCACAAACCGGCCCAACTACATCAAATAGTCGCGTAGCGGAGTCCCGCTTGGTGACTGGGACAATTTCCTGCCATGCTCCGTAAAGCGCAGGACGCAACAAGTCATTCATCGCGCCATCGACGATGGCGAAATTCTTGTGTTCATTACACTTAAGGTACTCCACTCTGGTGACAAAGATACCAGCGTTAGCGGCGATGGAGCGACCGGGCTCCACCAAAAGGGTCATGTTGCGTTCCTGGAATCGTCCTTTCACGGCGGCGATTAGTTCTGAGGGATGGGGTGGTTCTTCGTCACCATAAGGCACACCCAGGCCACCCCCCATGTCGAAGTGCTGCAGTGCAATGCCTTGCCCAGCCAGGTCGTCCACCATAGCCAGCAAGCGATCAATAGCATCCAGGAAGGGTTCTGTACTGGTGAGTTGAGAACCGATATGGCAATCGATACCGATTAAATCGATGCCTGGCATTTCGGCAGCGCGTAAATACACTTGCAAGGCTTCATCGCTGGCTATTCCGAATTTGTTTTCTTTCAGTCCGGTTGAGATGTACGGATGAGTACCCGCATCCACATCCGGATTAACTCGCAAGGAGATAGGGGCACGCACACCGTGAGAACTGGCAATGTCATTGATCCGATCCAGTTCCGCTGATGACTCAACATTGAAGCAATGAATGCCATGTTCGAGCGACTTCTCTATTTCTTGGTGGGACTTGCCCAAACCCGAGAAGATGACTTTGGCAGCATCTCCACCTGCTGCCAGAACTCTTTCCAGCTCACCACCGGAGACGATGTCGAAACCGGAACCGAGTCGGGCCAGCAGATTTAGCACCGCGAGATTGGAATTGGCCTTCACCGCATAGCAAATGAGGTGAGGCATATCAGCCAATGCCTGCTCATAGACCTTGTAGTGTCGTTCAAGGGTTGCGCGAGAGTACACGAAGCAAGGGGTGCCGTATGCTTCCGCGAGTTCGGTCACTGGCACATCTTCCGCAAAGAGCGCGTTGCCCCGGTAGTTAAAATGATCCATGTTCGATTGGTCTGGCTAAGTGAGTGTCAGCAAACTAGCGTTACAGGCTTGCTGTTGCTGCCTGGTCAGGACGAGTTAAGCCGCCTTTCTGCCCGCAGCCACCAAGTGCTGTGGTCAGCATCAGTACTAGAATGAGGTAAGTCAGGTGTTTCATTGGTAGTGAGGCGCTGCCAAATGATGAAGTCGCGGATTATACCGTCAGGTCCGGCATAAACACAGCCTCCCGGCCCCTGTCCCAGGTATTTCCTCGATACTAGGGCTCTGATTTCATTGCAGTTTCTATTCACCGCAAGTGGTCTTGAAAATTACCTGTGTGATCTCTATATTTTCGACTCTTTTTGGATTGCTGAAAGCAAATCCAAACCCTGAATACTGGAACAAAGACAGAGCAAGACGAGACTAAGACGAGACTGAGAAATAAAGTATCGACCAATGATTGAAATAGAAAACCTGACCAAAAAGTTTGATCAATTCGTTGCTGTTGATGACCTGAGCTTTACTGTGAAGGAAGGCGAAGTGCTGGGATTTCTCGGCCCTAATGGCGCCGGCAAATCAACCACCATGAAAGTTATCACAGGTTTCCTGGCACCCACAGGTGGTAGCGTGACCATCGATGGCTTCGACATCACAAATAACCCCATTGAGGCGAAATCGCTGATTGGTTATCTGCCGGAAGGCGCGCCCTCATACGGTGATATGACCACCATCGATTTTCTTCGCTTTATTGCCAAGGTGAGAGGTTATCAGGGTGAAGAGATTGAGCAGCGAGTTAACCATGCCATTAAAGAAGTGGCTCTGGATTCGGTCACTCAGCAAACCATTGAAACCCTGTCCAAAGGGTTCAAGCGACGCGTGGGCCTGGCTCAGGCCATCATGCACGACCCTAAAGTGCTGATTCTCGATGAACCCACAGACGGCTTGGATCCTAACCAGAAACACCATGTTAGAGAACTCATTAAAAACCTGGCCAAAGACAAAATCGTCATTATCTCAACTCATATCCTGGAAGAGGTCACTGCGGTCTGCAGCAGGGCAATCATTATTGCCGAAGGCAAGATCGTTGCTGACGGCACGCCAGCGGAGTTGGAATCCAGGTCACGCTACCATCAGGCGGTGAGTGTACGATTGAGCGCTGAATACGATCTGGCGGCAGACCTGACAAATGTTGCTGCGGTCAGTTCGGTCGAAAAAGTCGAAGACGCGGACCTTACTTACACCATCATCGCCAATGATGGTCAGTCAATTTTTTCTCAGGTATCGGAAATTGCTCAGAACCAACACTGGCCAGTCACGGAGTTTCATGTTGAGCGCGGGCAATTGGAAGATGTATTCCGGACTGTGACGCAGCAGGCGGAAGGAGCGTAGCCATGGGAAATCTCAATACTATTTTTCAACGTGAGCTAATGAGTTACTTTGCTACACCATTGGCCTATATCTTCGTCGTGATCTTCCTGATCACCAACGGTATTTTCACCTTTGATCTGGGCGGGTTTTTTATTCGGGGACAAGCCGACCTGTTACCTTTTTTCGGTTTTCATCCCTGGTTGTATCTTTTTATGGTGCCTGCCATTGCCATGACGCTGTGGGCGGATGAGCGTAAAACCGGCACTATCGAATTGTTACTGACCCTGCCGGTGCGACTATCAGATGTGGTTTTGGGTAAGTTTCTGGCGGCCTGGGTGTTAACTGGTATCGCACTGCTACTCACTTTCCCGATCTGGGTAACTGTTAACTATCTCGGTGATCCTGACAACGGTGTCATTCTTGCGGCTTACATCGGTAGTTGGTTCATGGCGGGAGGTTTTCTGGCTATAGGTTCCTGCATGTCCGCTTGTACCAAGAACTCGGTCATCGCCTTTATTCTCACAGTCACTATCTGTTTTGTGTTTGTGCTTCTCGGTTCACCGATCTTGCTTAATGCGTTTCCTGCATGGGTGCCGCAATTTCTGGTAGATGCTTTCTCTGCCATGGGTTTCCTCACCCATTTCGATTCCATATCGAAAGGTGTGCTGGATATACGTGATTTTCTGTTCTTTGCAGTCTTTATCGCTGCCTGGCTGCTTGCCAGCGCCATTGTGATAGAGATGAAGAAAGCCAACTAAGGGGAGGAGAAACTGATGAACAAGAAATTTCTATTTTCTCCTGCAGGCCTGGTTGGGATAGCAGTGGCACTGGTATTGAGCGTTGCCATAATTAGTTTGCTGCCAAGCTTGCGTATCGATCTGACCGAGGATCAGCTCTATACCTTGTCTGACGGCAGCCGCAACATTGTGGCCAATTTGGAAACGCCACTGGAACTGATGTTCTTTTATTCGGAAAGTGCCACGGAAGATCAACCTCAAATTCGGGCTTACGGCACTCGCGTGCAGGAACTACTGCGAGAAATTGTCATCGCCAGTGAAGGCAATCTGACTCTGACCGTGATCGATCCTGAGCCTTTCTCTGAGGATGAAGATCTTGCGACTCAGTATGGTATCCAGGCGGTACCGGTAAGCGCGGGTGGCGAAGAAATCTATTTCGGTTTGGTGGTCGCGCCGAACCTTGCGCCGGAAGAGGTTAATCCTCTGATTCCTATGGCAACCGAAACCATGCCGCTGGTGCGTCCGGATCAGGAACAGTTTCTCGAATACGAATTCATGAAACTGATCATCAATGTGGCGAATCCACAGCGCACGGTGGTTGGGCTCATAACAGACCTGGAGATCGATGGTGGTTTTAATCCTGCTACTGGGCAGGCAACGCCCTCGTGGTTCGTTATGGATTTAATTCGTCAACTCTACGAAGTGCGTCGTATCCCCACCACTGCAGATACCATAGAAGAAGATATAGACATTCTGATGGTAGTACATCCCCAGGGGTTGTCGGAGCAATTGCTCTATGCCATCGATCAGCATGTCATGCGCGCAGGTGAAACCTTGGTGTTTCTCGATCCTAACGCGGATTCCATGGTGTCACTTTCACCTCAAGGTGCGCTGATTCCTGCAGGTATGAGTTCGAATTTGCCGGGGCTATTGGACGCCTGGGGTGTGGACTACGCCGATGATCTGGTGCTCACAGATAATGAACTGGCGCTGCGGGTCAGAATGAGCCAGACCGAACGTCCCATTCCCCATTTAGGCATGTTGGGCGTGCAGCGTCAGTATCTGGCTCAGGAAGACATCATCACCAGTCGTCTGGAGACAATCAATTTGTCTTCTACTGGAGTAATTTCTCAGGCTGAAGCTGCCACTACTGCGTTCGAACCGCTAATCCTTTCATCCAGTGACAGTATGCTCATGGATCGTGCCTTGCTGGAGAGTGTGACAGATCCTTCCGTATTGTTTGATGAATTCGAAGCTGGCAATGAGACTCATGTGATCGCAGCACGGGTCACCGGTGTAGTTAATAGTGCTTTTCCTGACGGCCGACCTGTCGTTGAAGAAGAAGTAGAGGAAGAAGCGGCGGCAGATGAAGCGACTGAATCTGAAGCTGAATTGGAAGCTGAATCGGAAGACACGGCCAATCCTGAAAACCCAGCCACACCGGTTGCGGAAACCAGTGATGACATTGCTGATGATGTTGCTGAGGAGCCAGTAGCAGAACACCTTGCCAGTTCAAACGGAACGGTGAACATCGTAGTGTTTGCTGATTCCGATCTGTTGATGGACAGGTTATGGGTGCAGGTCGCACAATTCCTCGGCCAACGTATCCCTCAGCCGTTTGCCAACAATGGCGATATTCTCATCAACACACTGGACAACCTCAGCGGAGGTGCAGACCTTGTGAGCATTCGTAGTCGTGGCACCTATTCCCGGCCGTTTACCCGGGTGATTGATCTGCAGCGACAAGCGGATGACCGATTGCGTACCGAAGAGGCAGAACTGCTGGATCGGCTGGCAGAGACTGAAGCATCGCTGGCGCAACTCAATCAGGATGAAGAGGGTAATCCTATTGGGCAGATAACACCCGAGATTCAAGCTGAGATCGATCGATTCAATGGGGAGTTGCTGGATACCCGTCGTCGACTTCGGGATGTGCAATTTCAACTCACGGAAGATATCGATCGATTAGGAAGCAACCTGAAAGCGATCAATACAGCATTGATTCCAATACTCTTAACCATCTTGGCGTTGATCGCACACTTCGCGAGAGTAAGGCGTAGAAACGCAGCGGCTTAGTGCTTAGAGGCAATCACTCTTTAGGTGGGCGAGAAGGTATTCGCACTTTAATGTGAGTGCCTTCTCCAAGCTCACTGGCAATACTCAGTTCGCCGCCATGTGCTTCGGCAATGAGACGACATAGATACAGTCCCAGACCGAAACCACCGGTATTGCGCTGGCGTGCACTATCAGCGCGATAAAACGGTTCGCTGATTTGGGTGAGATGTTCTTCGGCGATGCCTTCACCCTGATCTTCAACTTCCAGAATTGCATCGGAATCAACGAACGAAAGCGCGACTCGAATTGGATTCGCTTCGCCGTGACGAACCGCATTGTTGAGTAGATTGGTTATTAGCAAGCGAATGCGCAGGCGATCGATCCAATACTCTTGGTCTTCATCCGGTACTTCGACCTTCAAGCCACCTTCGTAACTATCGAATTGCTCAGCGACGCCCTCTACAAATTCGCCGAGAAACACCGGCTCTTCTACCAGAACAGCATGCTCATTATTGAGTCGCTCTGCTTCCAATAAGTCCGAAATCAACAAATCGATCTCGTCGATGTCTTCTCTCAGTTGCTCCTTCTCCGCGCTAGGCGGCATGAATTCCAGGCGTAGCTTGGCTTTGGTAATAGGGGTTCTCAATTCATGACTGATGGCTAACAGTAACTGGCGTTTCGCTTCCAGCATTGACTGCAGGGAGTCAGCCATGTGATTAATGCTCTCAGTCAGTTCGCCAAGTTCGTCCTGGCTGTTACTTTCTACCCGGTAATTAAGATCGCCTTTCTCGATCCGTTCTGCTCCTCGCCGCAACAACCGCACCGGTGCTAGCAAGCGATTAACCATCATGTAGTTGAGGAACAGCACAAACACTGCCAGAGCAGTGCCGACATAAAGCACCAGCACGTTAAAGCGATTCCCTCCGCTGAACCGCGGATAGAGAAAAAACTCATAGCCACTGCGGTTAACGTGAATAATTCCTTCGTTGCCCACAGTGCGCACTTCAGCATCGCCTGACAACGAGCGATCGAAAATGGAGTCATCCACATTAAGGCGGTTATCCGGATCTGAACTCCAGCGCATGATTGGATTGCGAATATTGATAGTCCAGTCCAATTCATCTGCCAGGCGCATTGCATTGCTGAGGTTTGGGGGCGTACCAATATCTTCGATAATCGACTCAACATTGCGCGTGAAAAAATCGGGGATAGTGTCAATGCTATTCACATCTTGATTAATGGCGCGCAAGGACACCGAGATAATGATGAAGAAGCTAACTACCGTGAATCCGAAGATCAGTAGCAGCCGCAGAAAAAGAGATTTCTTTACCTGTTGTACGAGAGTGGTCATATCTGCTCGCCGACAAAAGTATAGCCACGTCCCCAAACGGTCTTAATAAAGCGAGGGGTTTTTGACGTGTCCTTTAACTTGTGTCGTAAGCGGCTTACCAGCGTATCCACGGCTCGAGAGAAAAGTTCAGCATCTATGCCGCGAAGTCGATTCATCAACTCGTCGCGGGTAAATGTTTTATTTGGAAACTGCATGAAGAGAATGAGAAGCTCATATTCCATAGTGGTGAGCTCTAATACTTCACCATCTAATTTGACCTCTCTGCGGGACACATCTACTTCCAACCCATTAATAGGTTTGATGTCCCGTACTGTATTGTCATCACTGCTGCGGCGAAGAATGTTATGAATACGTGCGACCAGTTCTCTGGGTTCGAAGGGTTTAGGCAAATAGTCATCCGCCCCCAGTTCCAGACCAACGATGCGATCAGTGACCTCGGCGTGAGCAGTTAGCATCAAAATAGGCAGCTGGCCGTAAATCGAAGACTTGGCACGTATCTCGCGGCAAATTTCGAACCCATCTTTTTCAGGTAGCATCACATCAAGAATGAGTAGGTCAGGCTTTACCTTTTTGATCAACTCAAAGCCTTTGCTTGGTGCCAATGCAACATGCACCTTCATGTCATAACGCTCAAGATACTGGGTGAGCAACTCACCTAGTTTCTCGTCGTCATCAATGATCAGTATTTGCTTCATGAATAATTCTTGGTTTTCTCTGCAGCCCAGCAATAGTACGAATTCGACCTATTGAAATCAAATATCGGTGTTGTCGGACAAGCGCTCGGAGTGGGCAGGTGGCCAGGTTTAACCCAGGCGCATGAAGACATATCCCTGATCGAACTCTTCGCGTTCAAGTAGTTCGCCGTACTTCTGATCCCAGGTGCCATCTTCAAGATCAGCCTGTAACTGATCCAAACCTTTTTGCATGGACTGTTGATCCAGTTTGTGGAACGTGGAGATGCCATCCCGATAGCGCTTTTCAAGATAATTGTGGGGCCTTGCCCAATCGGCGCAAGCAAAATGGTCGATAAGGTCTTTCGGCAAGGGAAAGGCTTCTTTATGAAAAGAAACTTTCAATTCCTGTTCCGCGAACTGTTTTATCTCACCAATTTTCGGACCAAGAATCTGATCGACTTGAATAAATTCGGGGATATAGTCATAGAGCCAGAAGTTATATTTGAATTCAATGTCGAAACCCAGAATGGCAAGTGGCCCATTCTGACTCACGCGCATCGCTTCCCGTAATCCCATTTGCCAATCACTGAAGTGATGAACACACAGCGTCATCATAACGCCGTCGAAGTGTCGGTCCGGAAAGGGTAAGTCTTCGGCACTCCCTCCATACCAATGTAAACGGGGATGAGATTTTGCTTGCTCTCGCATGACCAGTGAGGGCTCTATGGCATGAACCTGTAAACCCAGCTCTGCCAGGGCCTGGCTGTAATTACCGGTGCCTGCTCCTACATCCAGTACGGTAGACCCCACAGGTAAATCCAATAGCTCCAGAATACGCTGGGCAATACGTGGATCGGCGGCTCTGGTGGAGGTGTAGGTTTTACCGATTTGGTCGTAGCGGGCGGACATCAGACAAGTAGTGGTCAGCCGGGCTGGCTATTGGCAGAAGGTTTGACAGCTTAGCACGAAATCAGGGCAGACAAATTCGGGACATTTTTAGCCTTGAAACCTGGCCAATCATGCTTATAAATAGGAGAGTCGGAACTAACCAGCCATTGCGAAAGAACTATCTGATGAAAGCCTTCTATTCTGCAGTCTTGGGCATTGTGGCACTGCTGGCCACCACTTATTCGTCGGCCCAAACAGTGGACTACAGCGAGTTTGCTACTAACGACGAAGCAAACAATATTGAGGTGTTTAAACGCACCAGTCCATCCGTTGTTAACATCACCAACTCCCGCCTGGTGCGGTCATTCTATTCCTTGAATCCGCAAGAGGTTCCCCAGGGCAGTGGTACCGGGTTTGTCTGGGATGCTAATGGGCACATTGTGACCAATTTTCACGTGGTGCAACAGGCCGACCGTGTATTGGTGACTTTGCAAGATGGTACGACCTATGCGGCTCGTGCCGTAGGCCTTGATCCAAGCCGTGACTTGGCAGTACTTAAAATTGAAGCGCCGGATCAGGAACTGATACCGGTGATTCCCGGAGACTCTGCTTTACTGGAAGTTGGACGCAAGGTCATCGCCATCGGCAATCCTTTTGGTTTAGACACGACGATGACGGTTGGTGTGGTAAGTGCTTTGGGCCGGGAAATCGATTCAGTAAACAGACGTAAGATTCGCGATGTCATTCAAACTGATGCCGCGATCAATCCTGGAAACTCCGGTGGTCCACTACTCAATTCTCTGGGACAACTGGTTGGTGTCAACACAGCCATCTACAGTCCAAGTGGAGGCAGTTCGGGAATCGGTTTCGCTATTCCAGTGAATACCGTCAAGCGCGTTGTGCCTGAACTGATTCAGTTCGGTCGCGTGCAGACCCCTATTCTGGGCATAACTCGCATTCCACAACCCGACTATTATCGTCAGTTATGGGGAATAGAGGGGGTAATTGTGCTGGATACGGTAGAAGGTACTGACCCGGAACGCCTGGGGATGCGAGGTCTCGCTCGTTCTGAACAGGGCCGCATTGTGTTAGGTGATGTCATTGTCGAAGTGGACGGACAGCCGATTCGCAATGAGGTCGATCTGACGGTGGTTATGGAACAGAAGCGGCCCGGTGATTCAGTATCGGTGGTGACGCTGCGTGATAACGAATTGCAACGTTATCAGATTCAACTACAGTCGCCGCCCAATCCCTAGCGGCCTGCGAGCTTGTTGCGCGCAGCCGCGACTGCGCTTCGGACCTGCGCCGGTGCTGTCGCCCCGAAGTGGTCTCTGGCTGCCAGCGATCCTTCCAGAGTCAGTACTTCAAATACATCTTCCGAAATCAATTCACTGAATTGCTGAAGCTGCTCCAAATCTAATTCCGCCAGATCCTGCTTCAGCCCGATAGCCAGACTCACCGCTTTGCCTACCACCTCGTGGGCATCCCGAAAAGGCAAGCCTTTCTTCACCAGATAGTCGGCGAGATCGGTTGCTGTTGCGTAGCCCTGGCGCGTGGCTTCCAGCATGTTGTCTCGTTTGCAAACAATGGCAGGCACCATGCCAACGTAGGCCTGCAAACAATCTTCTACCGTATCCAGCAGATCGAAGAGTGGTTCCTTGTCTTCCTGATTGTCTTTGTTGTACGCCAATGGCTGCGACTTCATAAGGGTCAACAATGACATTAAATGACCAGTGACCCTACCGGTCTTGCCACGAATCAGCTCCGGTACATCAGGATTTTTCTTCTGGGGCATTATGGAAGAACCTGTGCAGAAGCGGTCTGGCAGATCGACAAAATCAAACTGAACAGAAGCCCAAATGACCAGTTCTTCGGAGAAGCGTGACAGGTGAGTCATGATAAGACTGGCTGTGGCAGCCAGTTCGATGGCATAGTCCCGGTCACTAACAGAATCCAAAGAATTATTAGTTGGCGCGTCAAACCCCAACAGCTGGGCGGAATAACCACGATCGATGGGGAAGGTGGTGCCAGCCAGTGCTGCTGCTCCTAAAGGGGACAGGTTTACTCTTTTACGGCAATCAAGCAGTCGATCATAGTCTCGATCCAACATCTCGTTCCAGGCCAACATATGGTGACCAAAGCTGACAGGCTGGGCGGTTTGCAAATGGGTGAAGCCAGGTAATATCGTATTGGCCTCTCTTTCAGCGAGATCGACCAGGGCAGACTGCAATCTGTTTATCAGTGCGCACAGGTTGTCGATAGCATCCCGCACATAGAGTCGAATATCGGTAGCAACCTGATCGTTACGTGATCGGCCAGTGTGAAGCTTCTTGCCGACATCGCCAATTCGAGCAGTCAATGCGGCCTCGATGTTCATGTGTACGTCTTCCAGTTCTATGGACCAGTCGAAGTCCCCGGCGGCGATGTCCTGTCGAATTGACTCCAGTCCAGACTGGATCTGTTCTGCC
>JAKSCP010000419.1 GCA_022360535.1 Pseudomonadales bacterium
AGAGGCTGCGGCACAGCTTTTTGGCAACCAGGTCACGCCGATTGAGATCAAGGAAGCACAGCGGGCAACCGCCAAACGACGTGTTCGTGCCGAATCCAAACGTAAACGTCCAGGTCTGGATGAGAATTCTTCCACCATCGATAAGATCAACGATTTTCTCGGTGCCAACAAGATTGAGATAGACGATCTCATCATGTTCGCTCGGCAGATGCATAGCCTGACCAAGGCTGGCTTGCCGCTGGATCGGGCGATCCGTGGTCTTGAAATGTCGTTAACCAATAAAGGGTTTAAAGGCATTCTCAATGATGTGGTGGATGGGCTGGAAACCGGTCAATCGTTAGCGACAGCTTTGGGCCAGTATCCAGATGTGTTTTCCAATCTCTTTCTAAGTTTGGTGCACGTGGGTGAAAACACTGGTCGGCTGGATTTAGCCTTCAAGGAAATTGGCAAGTACCTGGAGTTGGAGAAGAACACCACCAAACAAGTCAAAAGTGCGACCCGATACCCTATATTCGTGATCGCAGCCATTGCTATCGCTCTGGCTGTAGTTACGGTTTTCGTGATTCCCGTTTTCCAGGATACCTTTGAGAGATTGGGCGCCGAATTACCTTGGCAAACCCAGGTGTTGATGAACACTTCACAGTTCGTGTTGGATTACTGGCCTTTGCTTTTGTTTGTCGTGTTCACGAGTTTTTTTGGATTTATGTCGTGGAAAAACACAGAACGTGGTCGTTACGAATGGGACAGACGTAAGCTGCAGATACCACTGGCGGGAATTATATTCGAGCGCGTTGCGCTAGGGCGTTTTTCCAGGACCTTTTCAATGGTGCTAAATGCGGGTTTACCGCTGGTTCAGGGTCTTACTGTGGTTGCCGGAGCGGTTGGGAATACTTTCATCGGCCGCAATATAGAGAAGATGCGAGAGGGCGTGGAGCGGGGAGAAACTCTGCATCGAACAGCTACCAGCAGCGAAATGTTCTCGCCTTTAGTCCTGCAAATGATTGCGGTGGGTGAAGAAACAGGAACGGTGGATGAACTGCTGAGCGAAGTCGCAGACTTTTATGATGCGGAAGTTGAGTACGATATAAACCGCTTGAGCCAGGCTATTGAGCCAATTTTGATTACCTTCATAGCAGGTCTTGTGCTCATACTGGCATTGGGCATCTTTCTGCCTATCTGGGATCTCAGTTCTGCAGCTAACGGCTAGTAGAAGTCGTGCATCGCCTTTCGGGTCAGCCAGCAAGTTGAGTCGAACAGAACTACTCGATTGAATTCTCTAACTTCTATAAAGCGTTTCAAATATTGCACAAGTCGCCTAACAGACTCTCTCAACAAGGATTTTCACTCTTCGAACTTGTTGTTTTCATTATCTGCGTAGCGATTATCTATGCCGTCGCCGCGAACCGCTTTGCCCAATTTCCAGCGGCTGCTGAACGCGCCAACTTCATGTCCATTACCGCCCAGATTCAGTCCGGCATGAACCTACAGTCCATGGAATTTGCCATCAATGGGAATGTGGACCAGTTACAACATCTCGAAGCTGCTAACCCCATGGATTTCATGCTTGAGCCTCCTATCAACTACCTGGGAGTATTCGATGCAGTTGATTCGGCACGATTGGAGCGACGATCCTGGTATTTTGACCGAACCGCTGGCCAGCTTGTTTATCTGGTTAATACGGAGCAGGGAGTATTTTTGGAGTTAGACAGCGGTGATATACCAACTGATGAAATCCGTTTCTTTCTTTCAGTGCAATATTCTTACGAGAACCGGCGCGGTCAAGAGTTTGCAGAAGTCGCATTAGATGAATTCGGGGGGCCTGTTGATCCCACTATCAGGAGGCGCTTCAGAGGTATTCTGTTCGCGCCGGTAACCCCTTATCGCTGGGATGGGGCTGGCATAGACCTCCCGGAAGCCGCTATTTCTGGCCAGGCAGGCTGAATACTGTGAGCCGCCTCACACTATTTGACCCTCTACTCTGTGGGGTGGGTCGATCAGGGGAAAAAATGGCTCGGTTTGGCTGTTCCCTTCACTAAATTCCTGCACAATACGCTCACAGATACATTAACTAGAATCTACCTACGAATATTGCGTTAAGTTCTTAAAAAACTTGCCGTTAATAGGAAGAGTGGCTCTACCAGTGCTGCGGGCGTGTTTTGCTCTGAGAAGATCGGTACAGAGAAAACGGTGAAAGTGATAGCCAGTTCACAGGATAGGGTATAGAGAGTTTTTTGATTTTCGGGGACAGCAGAAAATACTGAACAACCGAATAACGGAACAAGGAACAAATAGTTAATAAGTAGATTTTGACTAGATCAGTTTAAGTATTGATTAACTTAGGAAGGGTGGAACCAATGAAAGTGGTAAACATGCAAAAATTTGGTAGCAAGGCTCGAAGTGCGGGTTTTACTATCATCGAATTGGTAGTAGTGATTCTGCTACTGGGTATTCTGGCGGCCACGGCATTGCCGCGCTTTATCGATGTGACCGATGAGGCCTACGATGCTGCAGTTCGTGGAGTTTTTGGTGGCTTTGCGACAGGTGTAGGGTTGTTCCGGGCACAATGGGTTGCCAATGGACAGATTCCTGATGCCGCTGTGACATCGTTCGGCGACGGCACCGCTTTTGCCGGATCAGGTGCCATGGGAGCAGGGTATCCAATTGGCGCCGATAACAGTTTCGACGACGCTGCCGATTGTGCTGATGTCTGGGTAGACGTATTGCAAGGAGGTCGCCCGGAGACTGCGAATGCAGGTAACCCTGCAGCGCTAGCATCAGACGCTGCGCGAGAGGCGGTTGTCGAAGCGGCAGCAGCAGGCACTCCCTCTGCTGAGTACATCATAGTAAGTAATACTACCGGTCCTACAACTAAAACCGGATGCCTGTTTTACTATGTGGGTAGATTTAGTTCCGGAAGCAGCACTGCGACCAGACAGATTCCATTC
Source organism: Pseudomonadales bacterium (assembly GCA_022360535.1). GTDB lineage: Bacteria > Pseudomonadota > Gammaproteobacteria > Pseudomonadales > Pseudohongiellaceae > UBA9145. The sequence continues at coordinate 2,946 of JAKSCP010000419.1, forward strand.
ATTAGCTACAGTGCGGCGAATGGTGAAGTTTCTCTCAGTGAGCAGTTGTTCGACACAGATTAATCTCTTAGTTTCGAGAAACAATCTGAGAGGGCATAGTCCGCAGGGCTTTGCCCTCTCTTTGTTTGAGAAGCCCCAAAGTTAAATGAGCCGTTTGCAAGTGGTGACTTCAGTCTCTTCTGTTTGGCGAATCATCAGCCCGAGATCACGAATAGTCGGTGCGGCTGTTCTACTGCTTGGAATTGCGCTGTATTTCTGCGCGTCGATCTACACCTACGGTATAAGTTCAATACTGTTTCTGGATTCCATCCACAATCTGTATTCCCTGACAGTACAGCCGCTACAGAGATTTTCCGATATTCTGGGTTTCGTCTTCGGAAACGATTCTGGTCCATTAGGCCGCCCAGTCTCCATGTACACATTTTGGTTAGATCACGAAGGTGGAGAGTTGGATGGGGAAGGCTTTAGGCAGACCAATATACTGATCCATTTGCTA
>JAKSCP010000156.1 GCA_022360535.1 Pseudomonadales bacterium
CCGCTACAGTTGTGGGAAATGTGAACCAATTGGTGGTTCTGTAGGGCTGGAACGCCTACATTCGTTTCGATATCTGGTCCGAATGTATGTGGATCACGTGAATTGTGTGAATCGCAAGAGTAGAGAGAAAAATCATGAAGATGCCAACCCTTAATAGTCTTCACCGGCAACGTGGAATCTCCAAATCGGGCTTGCTGCTTCTGGCTGTGATGATCACCCTGTTTTTTACTGTCGGCCTCAAACTAGGGCCATTGTATGTGGACCACAACCTGATTACTGGCGTGTGTCAGGAGCTGATCGATAACGGCGAAGCTGACAACATGACTATCTCCGACGTTCGTGATCGAGTCTCTGCGACTCTGCGCATCAATAGCGTTAATGATTTTGATCTCTCAGACATCAGTATGCGCAAAGAGAACGGCGCTGCCATCATTACGATCGCTTACGAACGACGAGTGGAACTCGTTGCCAACTTGGATATGGTTGCGACCTTCGATACAGTGCTGCAGTAGATGGCAGCCGACCTTGATCAACTTCAGACTACCCTCAGCTACCGCTTTAACGACCTAAATCTCGCCAAACAAGCGTTAACCCATCGCAGCGCTGGCAGGAGCAACAACGAGCGCCTGGAATTTCTGGGTGATGCTCTGCTGGATTTCATTGTGGGTGAATCCTTGTTTGCCAATTATCCCCAAGCTAGTGAGGGAGATCTCACCCGAATGCGGGCTGCTATCGTCAATAAGTCGGCACTAGCTGGAATAGCGGGCAAGCTTTCTTTGGGGGACTTTCTGTATCTGGGTGCGGGTGAAGTGGGCAGCGGTGGCAAGCAACGTGAATCCATACTGGCTGACACCTTGGAAGCCTTAGTCGCAGCGGTTTATCTCGACGGTGGCATCGAGGCTTGCCAACAGTTGGTGGCAACCCTGACTCATGAATTGGTACATCAACCCGAGCAACGCCAGCGCAAAGATTCGAAAACACGCCTGCAAGAATTGCTGCAGGCAAAAGGCGAAGCCTTGCCGGTGTATCGGGTGGTTGAAACCAGTGGCAAGGCCCATGCCCAGGAGTTTCTGGTAGAGTGCCGGGTGCCCTTACTGGATGCTGGCCAACAAGGAAGAGGCGGTAGTAAGCGAATGGCAGAGCAACAGGCGGCACAGAAGGTGTTAGACCTGCTTGCTGAGAAGGGAGCAGATGGCTGAGCAATCGGAAGCAAGTCGTTGTGGCTATGTTGCTATTGTAGGTCGCCCGAACGTCGGCAAGTCCACCTTGTTGAATCACTTGTTGCAACAAAAAATCAGCATCACCTCACGCAAACCGCAAACCACGAGGCATCGCATTCTTGGTATCAATACTGTAGGCCACTATCAGACAGTATTTGTCGACACGCCGGGATTGCATGAAGCACAGCGCAGGACGCTCAATCGGGTGATGAATGAAACGGTGTTAAGCACCCTGAACGACGTTGACGCGATTCTCTTCGTAGTGGAGCGCACCAGTTTTAACACTGGTGACGAACTTGTACTCAGTCACCTTGAGAAATTGTCGGTGCCGGTAATACTGGTGATTAACAAGGTCGATCTGGTGGCCGAGAAAACCTCGCTGTTGCCACATATCGAAGACCTGGCGAAGCGGTTTGCGTTTAAAGAGATCATCCCAGTCTCAGCACTTGGCGGCCATAATCTGGATACCCTGGAAGGCCTGGTTCATGATTGTCTGCCCGCGGGACCCTTCTTGTTCCCCGACGATCAGATAACAGACAGGAGTTCTCGTTTTCTCGCTGCCGAATTGGTCCGGGAGAAAGTGACGCGCCAATTGGGTGATGAACTACCTTACGAAGTCACCGTAGAAATAGAACAGTTTAAACAAGAAGGTAAAGTGCTCCACATTCATGGTCTGATCCTGGTGGACAAACAGGGCCAAAAGAAAATTCTTGTAGGCAGGGATGGCGAACGCCTCAAGCGCATCGGTAGTGCTGCCCGGGAAGATATGGAGCAAGCTTTTGACACCAAGGTCATGCTTAACCTTTGGGTAAAGGTTAAGTCTGGCTGGGCGGATGACGAGCGCGCTCTGCAGAGTCTCGGTTATATGGACCAGTAGGTCACCAGGTCACCAGGTCAATAGGTCAATAGGTCAATAGGTCAATAGGTCAATAGGTCAGTAGGCCATTAGGCGATTAGAATAGAGGTTACATGGAAACCCGGGTCACATTGCAACCAGCCTATGTTCTGCACAGCAGACCTTTTCAGAATACCAGTCTGCTGGTGGACTTTTTTACCCTTGATTACGGACGGGTGAGGGCAGTTGCCAAAGGTGCGCGGCGAGAAAAATCCAAGTACCGATCCTTATTACAACTGTTTCAACCGCTACTGGTTTCATTCAGTGGCCGTTCTGAAGTTCGTACCTTAACAACGCTGGAATGTCACTTGGCGCCCATTCAATTGCAGGGCAATCGCTTGTTTAGCGGACTCTATGTCAACGAACTGTTGACTCGCTTGCTACACAATCAAGAAGAGCACAAACAGCTGTACAGAGCTTATCAGGATGCCTTGTTGGGCCTGCAGGGTGACAGTGACGTTGAACCCATTTTGCGGCAGTTTGAGATGCGCCTTTTGGCAGAACTGGGCTATGCGCTAAACCTTGAAGTGGATTGCACCTCCCATCAGCCGATTGAAACCAATGTTAATTATCGATTTACCCCTGACATTGGCTTTGAGGCGACTTCCCATAATCTCTCGAGTACAGAGAAATCGGAATGTTATTTGGGAGAGCATCTCATCGCTCTGCGTGAACTCGACCTGGCGGACGCTGCGACAGCGAAAACGGCGAAGCGGCTACTCAGAGAAGCGCTGTTCGCCCATCTAGGGGATAAGCCCTTACACAGCCGCTATTTGTTCGGCTAAAACTTGCAGTCCAATGGCGGCGCCGCAAATCGCTGTACCACAGCTTTTACACGCAATTTAAACCATGTAGAATTTTGCGCTTTCCCTGCGCCCCACCTTTAGTCATGTCCTACGCCAGTATAGAAAAACAGATCGGCAATACGCCCCTAGTGCGCTTGCAACGATTGCCGGGTGATACCAGTAATACGATTTTGGCAAAGCTGGAAGGTGACAATCCCGCTGGATCGGTCAAGGACCGACCTGCTCACAATATGATTCTGCAAGCGGAGTTAAGAGGGGATATTAAACCTGGCGACAGACTCATCGAAGCAACTAGTGGCAATACAGGAATAGCACTGGCCATGGTGGCCGCAGTTAAGGGCTACCGGATGACACTCATCATGCCGGATAACCTTAGCGATGAGCGCAAGGCATCCATGCTGGCCTATGGTGCGGAACTCATTCTGGTGACAGAAGCCGAAGGCATGGAAGGCGCGCGGGACCTGGCCCAACGTATGCAAGAGGAAGGTAAGGGTAAAGTTCTGGATCAATTTGCCAATCAGGACAACCCCAATGCTCACTATGTCCATACCGGTCCAGAGATTTGGCGTGATACCAAAGGGGAAGTGACTCATTTTGTGAGTTCTATGGGGACTACCGGCACCATCATGGGCGTGTCGCGTTATTTGAAAGAGCAAAATCCTGAAGTTGAGATCGTCGGTTTGCAACCGAAAGACGGTTCCCGTATTCCGGGCATCCGCCGTTGGCCAGAAGCCTATCTGCCAAAGATATTCGATCGTAGTCGGGTAGACAGAATTATCGATATCGAGCAACAGGATGCTGAGCAAACCATGCGTGCCCTGGCGACCGAGGAGGGGATATTCTGTGGGGTCTCATCCGGTGGTTCCATGTGGGCGGCGTTGCAACTCAATCAGGAACTGGAGAATGCCACCATCGTTGCCATTATTTGCGATCGCGGTGATCGCTATCTCTCCACCGGTGTTTATTCTCAATAGGCGCTGAATATAAACGCTGAGGCTCAACGAGTTTAGCTTTGACCAACACTTTACCACGGCCGGTTTACTCCGTTTTATCCACCTGATCCCTGAATATGCCATCCAGACGCCGACGTCGCGCTTTACCTAAAGAGCCGGTTACCGTAGACATTGAATCCTTAAGCCATGAAGGCAGGGGAATAGCCCATATAGAGGGCAAGGTCGTGTTTGTCGATGGCGCATTGCCGGGTGAACGTGTGCAGGCAAGCTATGTGCGGCGACGCGGGAAGTTCGACGAACTCAATACCCTTTCAGTCTTACAAGCTTCCCCGCAGCGGGTGGAGCCCGGTTGCGAGTATGCGGGCACCTGTGGTGGTTGTTCCCTACGCCACATGAATGTGAGTGAGCAGCTGGCTTTCAAAGAGTCAGTGTTATTGGAGCAGTTGGAGCACAGTGCCAACATCAGGGTGGGTGACTTCGAGTTACTGCCACGCATGACTGGTAACACCCAACATTACCGGCGTAAAGCCCGCCTCGCGGTACGTCTGGTGGAGAAAAAGGGTGGCGCGCTGGTAGGTTTTCGAGAGAAGTACTCCACTTTCATCACCGTGATGTCTGACTGTCAGGTGTTGAGTGCAGAGGTTGCACAATTGATTCCGACCTTGCGCGAATTGATCTCCGCAATGGACGGAGCAACGGAGATTCCGCAAATAGAAGTGGCGGTGGGTGAATCGGCAGCAGAGCTGGATGCAGTCGGTACAGTTGCTTTGGTCTTTCGTCATTTGAAGCCGCTTAGTGAAGCGGATACTGAGCGCTTGCTTGGCTTTGCAAAATCTCATCAGATCGAGCTATATCTACAGCCTGCTGGTCCGGATAGCGTGCATAAAATCTATCCCGAGGGCGAGCAACGACTGAGTTATTTTCTGCCCGCATGCCAGCTACAACTCAAGTTTCATCCCCAGGACTTTACGCAGGTAAACGCCAGCATCAATCGTCAAATAGTGACCCGTGCTTTAGAACTATTGGACCTTACAAGTGATGATCGTGTGCTTGATCTGTTCTGTGGCTTAGGTAATTTCACCTTACCCATGGCGCTTCACTGCAAGGAGATACTTGGCGTTGAAGGTAGTGACGAGATGGTACGCCGGGGGGAAGAAAACGCAGCCCTGAATCAGATTCACAATGCCCGTTTCTTGAGTGATGACCTGAGCAAGTCTGCCGACAGGGATTGGTTGCCAACAAGCTATGACAAAATTGTCCTGGATCCGCCACGCTCAGGTGCGCTGGAAATATTACCCCAGCTCGTTAAGTGCAAGGCTGAGAAAATACTCTATATCTCTTGTAACCCCGCAACTTTGTCGCGAGACACCGGCGTACTGCAACAGGCAGGATACAAATTGAAATCCGCCGGGGTAATGGATATGTTCCCGCACACTACTCACGTAGAATCAATGGCCCTGTTCATTCAGGGTTGAGGCATAAAGGAATAACGGTGAGTGATCAAGAACCGCTAAACCCCAATAGTGACCAAGTCAGTGGGGAGAACCCCATTGAGCGCTTGCTGAGCATCATGACCATGCTGCGGAATCCGAAGTACGGATGCCCTTGGGATCTTGAACAGTCCATCGCCTCACTGGTTCCGTTTACTATTGAAGAAGTTTATGAAGTTGTGGATGCCATCGAGCGTGACGATATGGTGGATCTGGAAGATGAGCTGGGCGATTTACTTTTCCAGGTTGTGTTTTATGCGCAGTTGGCCAGCGAGAGCGAGATTTTCAGTTTTCAGGACATCGCTAATACCGTCAGCAACAAATTGGTTCGCCGACATCCCCACGTGTTTCCAGAAGGAAAACTTGAGTTGTTTGGAAACGAACAGGCGTTGAGCTCGGAACAGGTGGTGGTGAATTGGGAAGCCATCAAACAAACTGAGCGAGAGGAGAAAAAAGCCAGGCGAGGTGCAGTGGGAGAATCTTCGCCAGAGAGTGTTCTCGATGATGTGCCACGTGCGCTACCCGCCTTGGAACGTGCCAGG
>JAKSCP010000420.1 GCA_022360535.1 Pseudomonadales bacterium
AACCTGACCTCCAACGCCATCAAGTTTACCTACTCTGGTGAAGTTGTCCTCTCGGCTGAGCTCACTTCGGACTACAACGTGACAGTCACAGTAAGAGATACGGGAATCGGAATCCACAAAACTGACCACGAAACCATTTTCAAGACTTTCGAAAAACTTCCCTCACAACAGATGAATGCCAGCGGCATCGGACTGGGACTACCGCTGGCTAAACGTATGGTAGAGATGCACCGAAGCAAGCTAAAGGTCAAGAGTGAGCTGGATCTTGGTTCCAGCTTTAGTTTCGATCTGCGGGTATCCCTCGACCAGACACGGGCGATTAAATCCCCCAGCATTCACAAACAGATGATTCGGCGTGCCGATTATCTGCAGGAAGCAAACAAGAAAGAAGAAGTACCCAAACTGCGTAGCGAACAGGAAATCACTATCCTGGTGGTGGATGACGACGAGATCAACCGCGTCGTTATGGGGCAACAGTTGGAAGAGTACAACGTGGTGAAGTGCTCTAATGGTTTGGATGCCCTGAACCTCATCGAAGAGGACAAACCTGATCTGGTCTTGTTAGACCTCATGATGCCCGGTTTAAACGGCTACGAGGTGTGTCAAAAGTTGCGGCAGAAATACAGCCAGATTGAACTCCCCGTGATCCTCGTGACCGCAAAGAACCATTTGGAGGATCTCACCCAGGGATTTCGCACTGGTGCTAACGACTATCTGGCCAAGCCTTTCCACAATGAAGAGCTGAGTTCCCGTGTCGAAAACCAGTTACGTCTAAGCATGTTACATAGAGTCAACGAGGACAACGTACGGCTGCGTGCGCAAATTGAAAACTATGTACAAGCAGACGCTGAACTGCGCAGCTCTCGATTACGACTGCAGCAGGTACTGGAGTCCATCGAAGCCGGATTTATCGCTTTCGAGCTACCCGGTCGCATCTTCAGCCTGAATCAGCGTGCAGCAGAGTTACTGGGCACAGAGAAAGAGACCCTGATGGAAAAAGAAGTCCTATCACTGCTCACTGATTCGGAACTCAATGCCGAATTCAAGCAACTGTTGTCACGCTGGGAGGAAGGAGAAGAACTATCCGATGAGTCATCAGACTCGGAACAAAACTCTACCAGCCACAGTGTGAATATCGAGGTGGTCTTCCCTTATGCCACCAACACTCGGCCATCGGCAAAATCTGCCCAATTCCATAGCAAGCTAAATTTATTCGGCAGTGACGAAGGCACTGGCGTCCTCTTTTTGGAAGACACCGAACCCCTTAAAGAAGTCACTACCACAGACATCGCCCGAGACACGGTGGAGCTGGTGAGTTTCCTGGGCCAGGCCCAGCAGAACATTCGCCGCATTGGCACCCGACTCAATGTGCTGACTCCGGCGGAGGTATCCGACCACCCCCAACTACTGGATAAACTTGCGGGTATTGAAGATCTCGTTAACTTTATCGATGAACAACTGCCCGCGGTAAGCAGCGAAAGCGAATACCGGCAACAGCTGGTGACCCTGATGCGATCAGCCCTACATACCTGGGAAGTGACCACCCAAAAATCGAAAATCGAACTGGCGGAAGAAAGCAATATATGGGCGGTCAGTATCGATGACGGCCGACTGCGAACACGTACCTTTGATCGGTATCTGCGCCTGGAACAACTGCCGAAAGTACCGAGGTGGCGGGAAGTAGTGAGAACCGCTTACTTTGTGCTATCAAACCCTGCCATCGAGCCCGAAACTCGTGCCACCTTGGAAGGTGAATTGGAGAAAACCAAAACAATCCTGAAGAAAGCTGCAATCAGCTAGCCTTTCAGTTTTGAAATCGTCCTCTACCACCAACAACAACGTTAATGTTATGTAACAGGCTATTGTCTGCTGACCAGCGAATTAGATACTCTTCCTGTGGAAATCCAGAGCATTCTTTCCACGACAGTAGTGGGAACCCATCCACCGGTTAGGAACAGCGAGCATGTACCTCCAGCATTTTGGTTTGGCGCAGTACCCATTCTCGCTAACCCCTAACACGCGCTATTTTCTAAAACTCCCAAGTCACCAGCAGGCATTCGATGCCTTGGTTGCTGTGCTCAGTGAAGAAGGAAATTTCAGCAAGATCATCGGCGAAGTAGGTACCGGTAAGACCATGCTCTGTCGAAAGGTGCTCAATGCTCTGGGACTCTATCCTGACAAATACCTGACTGCCTATATCCCCCACCCTATTCTTAGTGAAGAAGCGACTATGCTCGCCATCGCGGAAGAATTACGATTGGAAGTTCCTGCGCAGGCCAGTTACCGCGATCTACTGAAATTGATTACCGAGTGCATCCTGCGTAATGCCGAACAGAATCGACAGGTCGTGTTGTTCATTGACGAAGCGCAGGCCATGCCAGAGGAGTCTTTGAAAGCGATTCATTTACTCACCCAGGCATTGCCTGCCAATGCCCATCCCATGCAGGTGATTTTATTTGGTCAACCAGAACTTGATGAAGTATTGGAACGCCCAATGTTGAAACAACTCAACTCCGCCGTTTCCTATTCCTATGTTCTGCCTGCGCTGGACAACGAAGGTGTTGAAGCCTATGTACAACACCGCCTTTCCAAGGCGGGTTACAGCGGCAATCATATGTTTACAGCCGGTGCCCTGGACAATCTTCTGAAGAACAGCAGAGGCATACCGCGTCTGATAAATATTCTCTGTCATAAATCCCTGATGGTTGCCTTCGGGAAGGGTGAACGAACTATCGATGAAAAGCACATGCAGGCTGCAATCGATGACACTGAACCAGCCCAACGCACCCCCTCCTGGACTGAACGTCTGTTTGGCGCTTAGCGCCACTACAATCCGCGTCAACAACGCAACACTAAGCCCATTCATTTACCAACCTTAGAGCGGGTTCATGCTTGTATCGTGACTTCCAGGTCGTATAATCTGCACCCCTTTTGCTACTACCAGTAGAGGAAGCAGGTGATGGTCAATGCAGTATGGCAACAGCTCAGAGACGAAGCCGAGCAGGTCACGAAGAAGGAGCCACTTCTTGCCAGTTACGTATACGCTTGTGTTCTCAACCACAAAAGTCTGGAATCAGCGCTAAGTTTCATCCTCGCCAATAAACTGTCCGATGATGTAATGCCCGCGGTCACAGTGCGCGAGTTATTCGAGGGAGCATTCACTGCTTCGCCGGAAATCATCGAACACGCTGCTGCTGACATCAAGGCAGTATTTGAACGGGACGCTGCAACCTGCTCTTACCTTCCTGTCATACTGTATTTGAAAGGATTTCATGCCATCCAGGTGCATCGACTTGCCCATTTCTTATGGACCACGGATCGTATGGAACTCGCCACCTTCATTCAAAGTCGCAACTCCGAAGTGTTTGGGGTCGATATCCACCCAGCCTGCGTCATGGGCAAAGGCATTATGTTCGATCACGCTACCGGGATAGTAGTCGGTGAGACTTCGGTTATTGAAGACAATGTCTCTATCCTGCAACAAGTCACTCTGGGCGGTACCGGCAATGAGCAAGGCGATCGTCACCCCAAGATTAAGTCAGGGGTACTGATCGCAGCCGGCGCGAAAGTGCTGGGCAATATTACTATAGGTGAGAGCGCGAAGATCGGCGCCGGATCAGTAGTGCTGCAGGATGTTGAACCCCATACCACCGTGGTTGGTGTTCCAGCCCATGCAGTCGGCAAACCCTGTGATCAATCCCCTGCCGAAACCATGGATCAACAGATTCCCGAAAGCTAGGTCCAAAGTTCTTACCTACTATAGAGCACAAAAGCCCAAGGGTGAGGGCAAGCGTTTTCGAAGCGAGAGCTTCGAGCGCAGCTAGAACGCCTGTGAGCTAAGCCTGCAGCTCGGAGTCGAGAGTAGCTCGAAGTGAGCCACGGATGGCGACGACGTACAGGATGTACTAGTGCCGTGAAGGACAGGACGTCCGAGAACGGCCCTTTGCGAAGCGAATGCGAGGAGGCTATCACCAGCATAATCACATTCTG
>JAKSCP010000219.1 GCA_022360535.1 Pseudomonadales bacterium
GTCCCACGGTCGCTGGGAAGGCGACACCCTGGTAGTGGAAGTCACGGGACTACATGATGGAACCTGGTTAGATCGAGCCGGCAGCCACCATAGTTATCAGATGAAGGTCACAGAGCGATATACGCTGATGGGCCCGAATCACATTGATTATGAAGCCACCATAGAGGACCCCCTGGTATTGACCGAGCCTTTCACTATCAAGATGCCGATCTACCGGCGCATGGAACCCAATGCCCGAATCATGGATTTCCGCTGTGTGGAGTTTGTAGAAGAGTTAATATACGGTGAGTATCGACGATACCCACTGCCGCGAGATTAATTGGAGGAGTATGACAATGCATAAGTCATTCAAAACACTCTGCTTCGGCGTGCTGGCTTTCGCTGGCCTGGTACTCGCGCCATTCACAGTAGCGCAGGATGCAGATATTCCGCGCACACGAGATGGTAAACCGGATTTTTCCGGCACCTACGACGTGTCGACGTTGACGCCATTCCAGCGTCCCAGCGAATTTGGCAATCGGCTCATTCTGACCAATGACGAGGCGTTCGCTATTGCCAATAGAGAATTCGAACGCAAGGAAGACAATCAGCGGGGTAGCGACCCCAACCGTAGTGCGCCTCCGCAAGGTGGTGATGGCTCAACCGGCGCATCTGGCAACGTGGGTGGCTACAACACGTTCTGGATTGACAACGGGACGGATGTGGTGCGAATCGATGACGAATTTCGTTCTTCTATCATTACCGATCCCTTGAATGGTCGGCTGCCTCCTGTAACCGATGCAATCAGGGATGCTCGCAGAGCAGCACTGGGCGCCGGTGAGGCGCCGCGCCGTGAAGGCGGTGCTAACGACGGCACTGCCTACTGGCTGGATGCGGGCTTGGATGCTCCAGGACCTTATGACAATCCGGAAAATCGTCCGTTTGCAGAGCGCTGCATACTGTCCTTCGGCTCAACCGCAGGGCCACCCATGCTGCCTGCCTTGTACAACAACCACAAACGCATCGTACAGAACGAAGACACCGTTTTGATCAATATTGAAATGGTGCACGAGGCGCGTATCGTGCGCATGAACGCGGAACACGATCCCGCTCACATCAAAAAGTGGCTGGGCGATTCCATCGGCTGGTGGGAAGGCGATACCCTGGTTGTAGAAACCACCAACTTCCGTGAGACACCAGCTTTTTCTCGGGGTTCGGAGAATATGAAAGTCACGGAATACTTTCGCTACGAGAACCCAGACAAGGTGATTTACAGTTTTACTGTGGAAGATCCCACGGTTTGGGAAGCGCCGTTCAGTGGCGAGTACTCCTGGCCACGCACGGACAATAAGATATTCGAGTATGCCTGCCACGAAGCCAACTACGCCCTGGAAGGCATCATGAAAGGTGCCCGCGTAATGGAGATGGAATACCGTGGTGAAGATCCCGGTGGTGTGCCTAATCCCACTAACTAACAGTCTGTGAGGAATTAATTATGAAAACCAGATTCTTATCTTTAAAAATCGGCGCCGCATTTGTCGCCGCTGCCGGACTTTGGATAACAGCGGGTACCCAGGCTGTTGCGCATCATGCCTTCAGTGCTGAGTTTGACCCCAACAGACCCGTGCTCCTGCGTGGTCCTATCACTCGAGTGGAGTGGGTAAACCCCCATACCTGGATCCATCTTGAAGTGACCAACGACGACGACAGTAAAACCATTTGGATGGTGGAAGGGGGCACGCCTAACACTTTATTGCGAAGAGGTTTAACGAGAGATTCGATCTTGCCTGGCACTTATATCGTCGTTGACGGATACCAGAGCAAGGATCGCAGTGCTCGGGCCAACGGTCGGGACATCACGTTTGAAGATGGTCGTAAGTTCTTCATGGGCTCTTCGGGAACCGGTGCTCCTTACGATAACGAGCAACGCGATAATTAGTTCGTTCCCACTAACTCAGAGCGCGATAAGCCCCTGTAGGTAAGGGAGTATGATCGCACCCAGAATTAGAGCATGGCTCCAGGTCATGAATCGGGCCAGGTAGTCAATTCTTGCATTCACTTCTGCAAACCGACTATTTAGCTGCGACTCCAGAAAGTCTTTGGTTACTAGTGATTCAAGATTCACATTAAAAGCCTCTGTTAGCACTTCAGCTTGAACTTCCGCTTGCTCCCTAAAATTGAGTCCAAGAAACTCCAGCTTTTTCCAAACGCCGTACAAATTTATGCGTATCAAATGTCGTGATTGCCATTATATTCCTTATCCAGCTCTGATTCAGGCTTAGTATAGGAACCTTAGTAGCATTTTGCGTAACCAAGTCTAATCTCTTTCGATACGTCTACTTCGGGTCGCCGGCAGCACTGTGTCCGAGAGCGACTCATTGACAATGACCTGAATCTGATCGGCCAGCTCCCGATAGAAATTTCTTACCGGAGAAGTATTTCGCCAAACCAGGGCATGGTTTCTCACCACGTTAATCCCTTCCACATCAGTCACCCGCAATTCCTGTGTGCTACGAATTTCTGACTTGGCATAGAGCGCGGGCAGGAAGGCGATACCCATGCCCATCACCACCATCTGTCGTAGCGTATCCAAACTGGTGCCTTCGTAGTCTCGTCGTACTACTGCCCCTACTCTTTCACAGAGATCGGTTATTTGCTTGTGGAAAAGATGGTGTTCGCTGATGGTCAGAACTGGTTCCCCCAACAGGTCCATGCGATTAATACGTTTCTTCTCACCCAGGCGGTGGTCTCGGGCTATGGCCAGTTTCAGGGGTTCCCGAAA
>JAKSCP010000421.1 GCA_022360535.1 Pseudomonadales bacterium
ACGAGTCTTATCGAGAGATAGTTTTCGGCGACCTGCCGGAGAGTGATAAAGAGCGACTGTCGCACTTCGAATTCACTGAGTAAACGAACTCGCCAGAACACTACTGTCTATATATTGCCTGCTATTACTGCACGACAGAGGTGGGGCGCGAACTGATTCCGTCGCGTAGACATCCCTCAGAGGCTGGGCTATTCTGCTAAATTCTTAGCGCATTACAAACTCGAGGTGTGTTATGTCTATTCGCGCGTTCACTCTGTTCTGCCTCCTTGCCCCATTTCTGGCAGCTTGCAGCCAGGAACAACAGTCCTCCAGCGCCACAGAAACTGCTTCCGAACCGACAGCAGCCGTGGAGACTACGCCATCGATTCCTGAGTACAGCATCGATGATTTCATGAACAGCACTCGCTTCCTGGGTGCCAGCTTCTCTCCGGACAACTCGAAGCTGCTGGTCAGCAATAACAGCACAGGCATTTTCAATGTTTACGCGATTGCAGCAGATGGCAGCGGTTCGGAACAACTGACCGATTCCGACAGCGATGCCATGTTGGCGATTTCTTATTTTCCTGAAGATGAGCGATTCCTCTACACCGCAGACCAGGGTGGTAATGAATTGAATCATCTCTATGTGCGCGAGTTGGATGGTTCTGCCATCGATCTCACTCCGGGCGAAAACCTCAAGGCATCTTTCGCTGGCTGGTCAGGTGATTATGAATCGTTCTATGTGCAGAGTAACGAGCGCGACCCTCGCTTCTTCGATGTCTACGAGTATCAAGTGGCGGAAGGTTACCCGCGGGAAATGATTTTCTTAAACGAAGAAGGATTTTTCCCGGCGCAGGTTTCTCCTGATGGTCAGTCGATTGTGCTGGTCGAGTTAATCACCGCTAACAACAACAATCTCTATCTACAAAACCTGGCCAGCGGCGACCGAACCGATCTCACTCCCCATGAAGGAGACGTCAGTTCCTCTCCCAGTGATTTTTCTCCCGATAGCCAATGGCTGTACTACACAACCGACGAGGGCAGTGAGTATCAGCACCTCATGCGTTATGAGATCGTTTCCGGAGAAAAAGAAGAAGTGCTGTCGCTTGATTGGGACATTTATTACGGTGTGTTCTCCAGAGAAGGGAATTACTTCGTTGCCGCTGCCAACGTAGATGCGCGTACTGAGTTAATGATGTTCGATGCAGAGACCATGGAACAGATTGATGCTCCTACTATTGAAGGTGCCAACGTCACCAGTGTGCGCTTTTCCCATGGTGATGACATGCTTGCGCTTTATGGCAGTGGTAGCCGGTTCCCCAGTGATTTGTTCGTTACCCCGGTTTCTGGCGGTGAAGAACCCATGCGTTTGACCAACAGCCTTAATGCCAATATCGATGCAGCCCATTTGGTTGATGCAGAAGTGGTTCGGTTTGCCTCCTACGATGGTGTAGAGATACCCGGTGTTCTGTATGTGCCTCACGGCGCCAGTGAAGATAATAAAGCGCCCGCTCTGGTCTGGGTGCACGGTGGCCCCGGCGGCCAGACCCGCGCGACGTACAGTGGACTCATTCAATACCTGGTCAATCACGGCTATGTGGTTTACGGCATTAACAACCGTGGCAGCTCCGGCTATGGCAAAACATTCTTTGCCATGGACAACCAACAACACGGCGAAGCGGATTTGGGTGATGTGGTTGCCAGCAAACAAATGCTCATCGACACCGGCGTTGTCGATCCAGATAAGGTGGGCATCATCGGCGGCAGCTACGGTGGTTATATGGTGGTCGCAGCACTTGCCTTCGAGCCCGAGGTGTTCAATGTAGGTGTAGATATCTTCGGCGTCACCAATTGGGTGCGTACCCTGGAGAGCATTCCCCCCTGGTGGACTGCACAGAAGGATGCGCTGTATGACGAGATGGGAGATCCTGCAACCGATCGCGAACGACTGGAACGCATCTCGCCGCTATTCCATGCCGAAAACATCGTGAAGCCAATGATTGTGCTGCAAGGTGCCAACGATCCTCGAGTCTTGCAGGTTGAATCCGATGAGATGGTGGCTGCCGTCAGAAGGAACGATGTGCATGTGGACTACATCGTATTTCCTGATGAAGGGCATGGATTCAGGAATCGGGACAATGAGATACAAGGATATCGGGCGATTAGGGAATTCTTAGACAGGTATTTGTAAGTATCGAGTATGGGCCAGGGTAGACTTAACAATAGTTATTCAGCTCTGGCTCGTGCTGGCTGTTTCTGATCCTCCGGTAGTTCTTCGTCGTCATTATCCCCCTTGTTCCTTCGATTTGCTGAGGCTTTCGCATTGGCACGTGTCTGATTCTCCGCTATGTCTCCCTGAATATGCTGGCGATTTTCCTGCGCACTATCGTTACATTGGCAGGGCTCAGCCTGCGCTTCGCCTCTTGGTTTAACATGTTCTTCAACTTTTTCTACTCGATTTTTGGCAGTAGTTCTTTTTCCCGACTATATTGAAACTAAGCGAAATATCGCAAAATCAGGATTTCCGTTTGGAATTCAGTTCGTAAACGCTTCACGCAGGATTGGTCCCTGTTTGTGCAGGGTCGTTGTCGCGTTGGAGTTCAATTAAACTGACAAAATAGGGATATATTCATGAGGGAACTTTCACTGGAAGAAACTGAGCAAGTTACAGGCGGGGGCAACCTGGAAGCCGCAATCGGCGGCACAATCGGTGCAATCGGGGGTCAAATCTATGGAGCCTCTATCGGAGGTTATGTTGGCGGAGCCATAGGGGCCGTTGCGGGGCCAGCAGGGATGTTTGTTGGCGCTTCTGTAGGTAGTGCTATCGGCCGTCATCATGGTGGCGCTATAGGTGGTGGATTCGGCGGGTATCTCGGTGCAGAAAGTTAAATTCGGCCCAAAGTCTCAGAGGAGGATTCTTGATTACGCCTTCATTCATTAACTCCCGCATTCTCCACATTTGGATACCCACCTATCTAATAATGGTGGTGCACGGTATTTCCATGATGGCGCTTGAAGAGATTATTGAAGTATTCGTCTTGTACCCAGTGCTCGCGGGTTTACCGTTAGCGCTATTTAACTTTGTGCAAAAGCACGAAGATGAGCAGTTGCTTGAGAGAATTGGGATACCTATTACTCAAGGTACGATAGTGGCAATTATTTCGGTGATCTTGCTTCCATTATCGTTCGTGCTCGCAGGCATGGTGTATGCACAGTTGGATAGAAGCTATGAGGATGTCTCCTGGATCGCCATTGTGTTTGGAATGTTGATTGTGAATGAGGTAGGCAAAAAGATAAAAAATAGTCTTTATCAGAAGGGGTCAGAGTAAAAATACTCTACGGTACTCTGACCTTAACTTTCGGTGTAAGCCTAGAGAGACACTCATACCTTAACAACTTAACTTATCCGCCATTAAAGTTGTTAATCAATGGATGCTTTCTGGATTGCTGTATGCCTTGTTACTTCATTCATGTGTGAGTAACGAGTACTTACCATGACGTATGGACATTAAGTTGTTAAGGTATGAGTGTCCCTATGTTCCAGATTTCTGGTACCCAGTTGGCTGAGCCGCCAGGAGGTTTTCTATGTTCTTGGACTACCTGCGCTCTGCGCTAAGAATTCTTAAGCGTGATCGACTCTATTCTCTGCTCAATATAGCAGGTCTTACCTTGGGTTTTGGTTGCTGCCTGGTATTGAGTTTATACATCAGCAACGAAGCTTCGTATGACCGCCACCACCAGAACGGTGAACGGCTATACCGTGTTGTTAACGAGTTGGCATTGACTGGGGTGGGAGATCCAGTCGCCTGGACGTCCCGCTCAATAGGCCCGCTACTTCAAACCGATCATCCACTCAGTATCGAAGCGTATACACGATTCATGGCGCCTCAGGAGGGTGAGCGTTCCCTGTTTCGCCTGGGTTCTCAAAGCTATTTCTGGGATCAGGTGTTCTATGCAGATGCGAATGTGTTTGATGTCTTCACACACTCAGTCATTCAGGGGGATGCGCAGTCAGCGTTGTTGAGTCCTGATTCAATAGCGATTAGTGAGTCCTTTGCGCGAACCTATTTTGGCGAAGGCGATCCTCTGGGGCAGACGATTTCTTCGGCATCGCAAGACTATGAGATCACACTTGTGTTCGCTGATCTCCCAAGCAATACCCACCTCCGCTATGACGTTCTCTTGCCTATGAGTGCGTTAGGCCCTTTCAATATGGATGAGGCAGGGCTCATGCGTGACCTGGCTGATCTCAGCCTCTACACCTATGTATTGGTGACTCCTGGGAATGATCAAGTCGCGCTCGATGCATTGTTGCAGAATTTCGTTGAGGCACGTTTTGTGCCGCTCGCTGAGTCATTCGGGTTGACCGATTATTCGGTAAGACTGTGGGCTCAGAACATCGCCGATATTCACTACCAATCTACAGTGGGTCTGGATGAACCGACAGGTAATCCTTTCTATCTATTTGCCTATGCTGCGGTCGCAGTCTTTATTCTATCAGTTGCTTGCATCAACTATGTGAATCTTGCGACCTCACAGTTCATAAGTCGGGGGAAAGAAGTAGGGATTCGCAAAACCATGGGCGCTGCCCGGTTGCAGCTTATGTCACAATTCCTGGGCGAAGCTATTATCTATGTGTTTTTTTCCTGCTTCATC